>DASXIP010000773.1:0-3362 GCA_036497875.1 Caldimonas sp. | reverse complement strand
GTGTCGGCATACCGTGCGCCCTGCGCCTGGGCAAGGGCGATGTGCGTTAGCAGGTACTGGCGCTGGACGTCGAGCAGGGCCAGGTAGCCGACCGCGCCGAGCCGGTACTGTCGCTGCACGAGGTCGAGCGTCTGCGCGGCGTAGCGTTCGGCGTCGGCCTGCACGCGCAGCGCCTCGGCATCCTCGTCGAGCGCGCGTAGCGTGTTGGCGACGTTCAGGAAGGCGTTGAGCACGGTCTGGCGGTATTGCGCGTCGGCCTGGTCGTAGGCGGCGATCGCGGCGCGCTTGTTCGCCTGCAGGGCGCCGCCGTTGAAGATCGGCTGCAGCAAGCCGGCGCCGACGCTCCAGGCCGAGGTTCCGCTCGAGAACAGCTTGCCGGCGGTGAACGCCTGCGAGCCGAGGCTGCCGCTCAGAGCGATCTGCGGATAGAGATTGGCCGTGGCGACGCCGACCTGCGCGCTCGCCGCGTGCAGCAGCGCCTCGCTGGCCTGGATGTCGGGGCGCTTGCGAACCAGGCTGGAGGGCAGGACGACGGGCAGGTCCTGCGGCAACTGCAGCGACTGCAGATCGAACTCCGGCAGACCTGCGTCGCCGGGCAGCCGCCCGGCGAAGACCGCGAGCTGCTGGCGCGTCTGCGCGAGCGCCTTGCGCAATCCGGGCAGCAGCGACTGCGTCTGCGCGAGGAGCGTCTGCTGGGCGAGGACCGTCGAGCGCGCGATAGCGCCGAGATTGGCCTGCTTCTGCAGCAGATCGAGCGATTGCGCGACGGCGTCGACCACGTCCTGGGTCGACTGCAGCTGGGCGCGCAGCGACGCCTCCTGGATCGCCGTCGTGACGACGTTGGTCGTCAGCGTGAGATAGGCGGCCTCGACCTCGTAGCGCTGAAAGTCGACGCTCGCCTGCAGGCCTTCGAGTTCGCGACGGATGCCACCGAAGGCATCGATCGTGTACGAGACGTTGACCGACGCGTTGTAGACGGTGAAGACGTTGTGGCCCGGCAAGCCGCCTCCGGCGGGCGGCAGCCGCTCGCGCTCCACGCCGAGCTGGCCGTTCACCGAAGGCACGAGCCGGCGGCCCGAGTCTGCGGCGTAGTTCTCCTGCGCCTGGCGCAGCGCCGCCTGCGCCGCGGCCAGCGTCGGGCTCTGCTCGAGCGAGGAGCGGATCAGGGCATCGAGCGCAGGCGACTGGAACAGCTCCCACCACTGCGCCGGGATGTCTTGGCCGAGGCTGAGGCGCTGCGCCGCACCGCCAGCGCCCGAGGCACTCGCGGTGACTGCCGGAACCGGAGTCGGCGTATACGGATTCGCTTCGTCGGCCACTTTCGGCGCGGCAGGCGAGTGGAAATCGGGGCCGACGGCGCAGCCCGCCAGCGCCACGGCGAGCGCACTTGCGACGACGCCGCGTCGCGTCGGTGCCAAGGAAGGAATCGTCATGGCCTTCTCCGGGTTCTTCGCGTTGGTGGGGCCGCCGTCGGCCGCGAGCGTTGCGAGGGCAGTGCCGGCGCCGGGCCGGAGCGCATCGCGCCCACTTGCCTGCGCCGCCGGCGCTCGGCAGCGATCAGCACCTCGGCGCTGCGCAGCAAGCGTTCGCGCCAGGCGTCGATCGCCTTCGGCCCGTCGAGCAGTTGCGGCGCGAGCACGTCGATCACCTCGCAGTTGACGAGCAGATGCACTGCCGGACCGATGATGAGCGTGGCGAGGGCGCGCACTTCGTCGTCGGCGACTGCGAGGTCGAGACGCTCGCAGAGCATGGCGACGAGGGCCGCGTGCATCGGTTGCATGCCGCGGTCGACCTTCTCCTGCCACAGGCCGGCCGGCTCGATCATCTCGCGCCGGTGCAGCTTGATCCACAGGCGCGCTTGCGCACCGTTGCGCAGCGGCGCCAGGATGTGCTCGAAGAGCATGGCAAGCGAAGGCCTTTCCGGCGGCACCGACTCGTCGTCGCGGGCCGATTTCGGTCCCGGCGCCGCACCGCCCCAGAAGACGCTGCGGTACAAGCCTGCCTTGTTGCCGAAGTAGTAGCTGATCGCGGCGACGTTGGCGCCAGCCGTCTGGGCGATCTGCCGGATCGAGGTCTTCGCGTAGCCCTGCTCGGCGAAGAGGCGCAACGCGGCGACGAGCAGCCGCTCGCGCGCCGGCTCGTCCGGCTGGCGGCTGCACACGGGGTCGGCGACCTGCGTGCAAGGCGGTGGAACGAACGGCTGCGCCTTCATCGCGGCGCATTCTAGACATCAAATCAAACGTTTGTTTGAGGCGTCAGGAAATGTCGCCGGCGTGAAAGGCGAAGGCGCCCGCGCGGCGGTCGGCGTAGAAGAGCTCGAGCGTCTTCCTGGTCGTCCGAAAGGCTATCTCTTCCCACGGCACCTCGCCCTCGCCGAACAGCCGGGCCTCGATTGTCTCGGGGCCGGGCGCGAAATCGATGTCGAGGAGGCGCGCCCGGTAGAAGAGATGGACCTGGCCGACGCGGACGACATTGAGCAGGCTGAAGAGCTCGAGCAGTTCGATACGCGCACCGGCCTCCTCGATCGTCTCGCGGACCGCGCCCTCGGCGGTCGATTCGCCGAGCTCCATGAACCCCGCCGGCAGCGTCCAAAGGCCCCGCCGAGGCTCGATCGCGCGCCGGCAGAGCAGCACCCGGTCGTCCCAGAAGGGGAGTGTGCCGACGACGTTGAGGGGGTTCTCGTAGTGGATCGTCGCGCAGATGGTGCAGGTCGCGCGGTCGCGATTGTCGTCGGCCGGGATCCGGTACTGCACCTCGGCGCCGCAGGCGCGGCAATGCTTGATGCTGCGGGGCGCGAACATCACACGAGTGTAGTGGTCGTGCGTGGCATCATCGTCGACGCGGCTGCCGTGTCGCCGGCAGCGGCATCATCGATCCGTCTCGAAAGAACCCACCATGAGCCATGTCATTGCGCCGCCCGCGAGTGCTGGCGTTCCCGTTGCCGGCGGCGGGACCTTCCCGGTCCACCGCATCTACTGCGTCGGCCGCAACTACGTCGAGCACGCGAAGGAGATGGGCTTCACCGGTCGCGAGCCGCCGTTCTTCTTCATGAAGCCGGCCGACGCGGTGCTGGCGGTGGCTGACGGCGAGGTCGGGCGGATGCCGTATCCGAGCCTGACCAAGAGCCTGCATCACGAGGTCGAGCTCGTCGTCGCGATCGGCAGCGGCGGCAAGGCGATCGCCGCCGCCGATGCGATGCGGCACGTCTGGGGCTACGCGGTCGGCCTCGACATGACGCGGCGCGACCTGCAGGGCGAGGCGAAGAAGCTCGGCCGGCCGTGGGACATCGGCAAGAGCTTCGACCATTCGGCGCCGATCGGGCCGATCCGTCGCGCGGTCGAGAGCCGTGTCGACGCCGACAC
>DASXIP010000772.1:0-2971 GCA_036497875.1 Caldimonas sp. | reverse complement strand
GAACGGCCGCGAAGCGATCCGCCTGGTCCAGTCGGATCCCGAGATCGACATCGTCCTGATGGACATCATGATGCCGGAGATGGACGGCATCGCGACGATGCAGGAGATCAGGAAGCTGCCGCGCGGGCGCGAGCTGCCGATGGTCGCGGTGACGGCCAAGGCGATGAAGGGCGACCGCCAGAAGTGCATCGAGGCGGGGGCGTGGGATTACCTCTCCAAGCCGGTCGACCCGATGCACCTGCTCGCGGTGCTGAGAGGCTGGTTGTGCCGCTGAACGGCGACCTCGGCGAGCACGGCGGCGACGACGGCGAACGCGCGAGCGTTTTGATCGTCGACGACCTCGACGAGAAGCTGCTCGTCTTCACCACCGTGCTCGAGCATCCGTCGTACCGGCTCGTCTGCGCGCGCTCGGGCGCCGAGGCGCTCAGGCACGTCCTGAAGACCGAGTTCGCGGCCATCCTTCTCGACGTCAACATGCCCGACATCGACGGCTTCGAGACCGCGACCCTGATCCGCCAGTACAAGCGCTCGGCGCACACGCCGATCATCTTCGTCACCGCCTACGCCGACGAGATGCAGACGATCCGCGGCTATTCGCTCGGCGCGGTCGACTACATCCTCTCGCCGATCGTCCCCGACGTGCTGCGCTCGAAGGTTCGGGTGTTCGTCGACCTGCACCTGGCGCAGCGGCGCCTGCGCAGGCACGTCGACGAACGGGTCGCGCTCGCCGCCGCGGAAGCGGCGCGCTCGGTCGCCGAGGAGAACACGAAGCGCTCGAACTTCCTCTCCCACGCCAGCCAGTTGCTCAGCGCCTCGCTCGATCCGGAGGCCGCCGCACGCCAGCTGCTCGAGCTGCTGGTGCCGGAGCTCGGTGCGCGAGCGTCGGTGGCGCTCTGCGACGAAGCGGGCGAGCCGGTGGTCGTATTCGACTGCGAGGTCTCGGAGGGCGGCGCGCGCCGCCTCGGCCAGCGCTCGGCGGCGGACCTCAGCGAGCGCGAGGCGGAGTCGTGGCGGAGGACGCTCGCCGGCGTCGCCGAGGCTGGAGCCAGCGCCTCGGATCCGTTGCGGCGGCCGCTCGTCACGGCGCGCCGTGCGGTCGGCGCGCTCGTGCTCTGGACCTCGGGTGGCGTCGACAACCTCGTGCACGAGCTCGCCGAGCGCTCTGCGGTCGCGCTCGAGAACGCCGGCCTCTACCGCAGCCTGCAGGTCGAGATCGACGAGCGCCGCGACATCGAAGCACGCCTGCAGACGTCGAATCGGCGCAAGGACGAATTCCTGGCGATGCTCTCGCACGAGTTGCGCAACCCGCTGGCGCCGATCCGCACCGCGCTCGAAGTCATTCGCCAGGTCGCGCCGAACGAGCCCAAGCTGAGCTGGGCGATGGACGTGACGCGGCGCCAGGTCAACCAGCTGACGCGGCTGGTCGAAGACCTGCTCGACGTCGCGCGCATCAACCAGGGCAAGATCACGCTGCAGGTCGAGCCGCTCGACCTGCGTGCTGTCGTCGAGCATGCCGTCGAGACGGTGCTGCCGTTCGCAAAGATGCGCCGCCACCAGCTCACGAGGACGGTTCCCGACGCGCCGGTGATGATGCGCGGCGACTTCGCGCGCCTCTCGCAGGCGATCGCCAACCTGCTCAACAACGCCGCCAAATACACCGAGGAGAGCGGCGCGATCGAGATCGCGCTCGTCGTGACGCGGCAATCCAGGGCCGAGATCACGGTGACCGACAACGGCATCGGCATCGATGCCGACCTGCTGCCGAACGTCTTCGAGCTATTCGAGCAGGGCAAGCGCTCGCTCGACCGCAGCCAGGGCGGGCTCGGCGTCGGCCTTACCCTCGTGCGCCGGCTGGTCGAGATGCACCATGGCACCGTCGAGGCGAGGAGCGCAGGCAGCGGACTCGGCGCGCAGTTCCAGGTGACGCTGCCCTGCCTGGCCGGCGTCCAGGAGCGCCCGACCCCGGGCGCGGTCGACCAGCCGACGGCGCGGCACGCGTGCCGGATCCTCGTCGTCGACGACAACCAGGACGCTGCCGATTCGACCGCCGTGCTGCTGCAACTCGCCGGCCACGAGGTCAAGGCGGTCTCCGACGGCCACGACGCGCTCGCGTCGGCGCCAGTGTTCGCTCCGAACGTGATCCTGCTCGACATCGGCCTGCCGGGGCTGGACGGCTACGCGGTGGCGCGCCAGCTGCGCGCGATGTCCGAGACGCGAACGTCGTGCCTGATCGCGCTCACCGGCTACGGCCAGCAGACCGACCGCGAGCGGGCAAGCGAGGCCGGCTTCGACCATCACCTGACCAAGCCCGCCGATCCCGACGCGCTGCTGCGCATGATCCAGGAGTCGCTGCAATCCGCGCATCCGGCGAGCACGGGCGACTCCGCATCGGCTGCGAGCGCACGCGGCCAGCTCTCCTGAGTCGACTCGCGGCGCGACCCTGAATTGCCGGCGAAGGGGTCCGTCCCGCCCTGATCGGTCCCTGGGAGCGCCCGCCGCATCCTGAACGGGCTCACCTCTCGGACACGCGGTGCGGGGCCGCGCACCCAGGGCCGCGTCGTCGAACAGCTTTTTTAGCTCTTCGCCGGTTTGGCAGGCTTGGCCGCTGACGATTTGTGCGTTGCGGGCGCCTTTGCCTTCGCCTTCGGGGTGCTCTTGTGCGTCGGCGCAGGCTTCGCTGCGGTCTCTTTCGATTGCCGTGCCTTCAACTCCTGCGCGTGGTTTTCGACTGCGGCGGCTTTGGCCGGGTCGGTACTCATCGTGACAGCGCCATCCGTGCCTTGGGCGTACGCGCCTCCCATCGCCAGGGACGTTAGAAGAATCGGAATGATCTTTTTCAATCTTCGCCTCACAAAACTGTTGAACAGGTGTCCTCAACGTTCGAAGGCAGCCACAGGCCGACCGCCGCCGCCGAGGGAGCCCCTGGCTCGATACTTGCCAAAGGGCGCGGGATTCGGGTAGGCCCCAATGC
>DASXIP010000771.1:0-2643 GCA_036497875.1 Caldimonas sp. | reverse complement strand
CCGTCCGGGCGCTTGCCGACGACATCGGTGAAGGTGCCGCCGCGGTCGATCCAGAACTGCCAGCGACCGCCGACGCGCGCGCTCATGAGCTTCCTTCCGCCGGCAAGCCGAAGCGCGACCGGACCAGCGTCGTGAGGTCATGCACCGGCAGCCGCGTCGCCGCGCGCACGGCGTCGGCATACGGCGGCATGTTGGTGCACTCGAGGACGATCGCGCGGACGTCGGGCCGCCGCGCGACGAGGCGCTCGGCGGCGGCAACGGTTGCGCGCCGAGCCTCGTCCTCGTCGAGCACATTGCCGTCGTCGAGGAGCGTGGCACGAAAGCGCGATTCGGTCGCAAGCCCCTCGACCGGCGTGTCGGCCGGCGCGCCGACGGCACGCAGATGCTCCGCCGTGAGCGACGCCGCGTCGACAGTGACGATGCCGACGCGCTCGTTCGGTGCCAGCTCGGCCTCGATCCCGGCGATCAGCAGCAGGCTCGACGTCCAGAGCGGCACGCCGACCGCCTCCGCAAGCTCGCGCTGGAACAGGGCGAGAAAGCCGCAGCTCGTCGTGATCGCGTCGCAGCCGTCGCGCTCGAGCGCGATCGCCGCGGCGACGAACGGCGCGAGCAGCGTGCGGTCGCGCTCGACGACGACACGGCGCGGCGACGCGCCCTCGACGGTGCGATAGCGGACCGGGAACGCGAACGTGCGCGCGTTGCCGATGTCGCCCGGCGGACGCGGGAACCGCGTCTCGAGCATCAGGACACCAAGCGTTGCGCTCACAGCGACGTCGCGGCGCGCGCCGCCTGGTCGTAGAGGCCCGACATCGTGCGCAGCAGGCGTGCGCTCTCGCCGATGTCGGCGTTGCGGTCGGCGTCGAGGTTGGCAATGAGGCACGCCTCGCGCACCTCGCGGTACTTCGCGACCGCCGCCTCGCCGGCCGTCGTCGGGCTGTAGAAGACTTCCTTGCCGACCCGCTCGCCGTGCGCGAGGCCGGCGGCGACGAGCTTCTTCAGCGAGTAGGCGACGACGTGGGTGTCCTCGACGTTGAGGACGAAGCAGATGTCGCCGACCCGCTTGTTGCGCGCGCGGTGGCAGATGTGATGCAGGACGAGCACGTCGGTGATCGTCAGCTCGGCGCAGCCTGCGGCCGACATGCAGCGCACCGCCCAGCGCGAGAACGCGTTCCACGCGACGATCAGGCCGAACTCGAGCTCCGACAGCTCGACGCTCTTGGCCGAGACGAGATGCGATGACGAAACGATCCCGGCCGGCGGCTTGGCCTTGCGCGCACCGGCGCGCGACGGCAGCGGCTGGACCTTGGTCGACATCGCGGGAACCCTCGAAACGTTCAAATCTTATTGACAATTTATCGCGATGCTTCCTAGACTGCAAGCGCTCGGGGAACAACCGATGCCCGCCCGCGAGGCACGCCCCTAAGCTTTCGCGGTCGTCGTCCAACCGCGGAGTGCCCATGATCGGATTCGCCCGTCTCCCCTCGCTCGTCGCCGGTGCCGGCGCTGCCGCCGCTCTCGCGATCGCGACCAGCGCCGCGGCGCAGACCAAGTGGGACCTGCCGGCAGCCTACCCAGCGAACAACTTCCACACTGAGAACCTGCAGCAGTTCGCCGACGACGTCGACAAGGCGACCGGCGGCAAGCTCAAGATCACCGTGCACGCGAACGCGTCCCTCTTCAAGGCGCCGGAGATCAAGCGCGCGGTTCAGGGCGGTCAGGCGCAGATCGGCGAGATCCTGCTGCCGAGCTACGAGAACGAATGGCCGATCTTCGGTGTCGACGGCATTCCCTTCCTGGCCGACAGCTACGCCGACTCGATGAAGCTGTACCGGGCGCAGAAGCCCGCGCTCGAGAAGAAGCTCGGCGAGGGGGGAATGATGCTGCTCTACGCGGTGCCGTGGCCGCCGCAGGGCATCTACGTCAACAAGCCGATCAGCTCGGCGGCCGACCTCAAGGGCGTCAAGTGGCGCGCCTACAGTCCGGCGACGGCGCGCATCGCGGCGCTCGTCGGCGCGCAGCCGGTCACGATCCAGGCGGCCGAGCTTTCGCAGGCGATGGCGACCGGCGTCATCGAGAGCTACATGTCGTCGGGCTCGACCGGCTACGACTCCAAGACCTACGAGCACATCAAGTACTGGTACGACACCCAAGCGTGGCTGCCGAAGAACGCGGTGCTCGTCAACAAGGCGGCGTTCGACGCGCTCGACAAGGCGACGCAAACGGCGGTGCTGAAGGCCGGCGCCGACGCCGAGACGCGCGGCTGGGCGCTCTCGCAGAAGAAGAACGGCGAGTACATCGACCTTCTCAAGAAGAACGGCATGAACATCCTGCCGCCGTCGCCGCAGCTGAAGGCCGACATGAAGAAGGTCGGCGATACGATGCTGAAGGAATGGCTCGAGAAGGCCGGTCCCGAAGGACAGGCGATCGTCGACAGCTATCGGAAGATGTAGGCGCGAGCGGCGATGCCGACCTCGCTCGAAGTCGCGCGCGGCCCGCTCGGCCGCGCGCTCGACCGGCTCTACGACGCCGCGGCAGGCCTCGCCGCGATTGCGATGGTGTTGCTGCTGGCGATGGTCCTGCTTTCGATCGCCTCGCGCCAGATCGGCTTCAATGTTCCCGGCATCGACGCCTACGCCGGCTACA
>DASXIP010000770.1:0-5246 GCA_036497875.1 Caldimonas sp. | reverse complement strand
CGAGCGAGCGGGCTCAGACCGGCGCCGGGCCGCGACGGGCGCGCTCGATCGCCTGCGCGGCGAGCATCTCGGTCGCGACCGAGCGCTCGAGCGGCGAACGCGACAAACCCGACTGCTCGTAGTGGATGTTCTCGTAGAGCTCGGCACTCGCCGGACAGGCGACGAGGATCGCATCGAGCGCTCGCACCGGCAACTCGGCGACGAGCGACTCCTTGAGACGCTCGACGAGCGTCCGATACTGGTCGGCGCCGATCGCGACCGGGCTGGCTTCGACGCGCTCGAGCAGACGCGCCAGCGCGACCGCGGTCTCGATGCGGGCTGGCAGCGATTCGGTGGAAGGCGCGGACATCGTGGGCTCCTCGGGCCCCGCGCGGCGAGGCGGAGCGACAAGCGCTAGCTGGGCCCGGCGCCGGCAAATTCAAGCAAGCCGTTGCCGTTCGTCCGATCACCACAATATTTGCCAGGCGCACGCGTCTATCCACCATGGTCGCCGACACCGCTCCGCCCGCCGCCCTGGCCGACCAGGATCGGGCGATCGCCGTCGTTTTCGCGCGCGAGTCGCGGCGGCTTCGCGGCTTCGTCCGCCGGCGCATGGCCGACGCCTGCGAAGTCGACGACATCGTCCAAGAAGTCTTCGCCGAGCTGATCGAGGCGACACGGATCGCGACGCCGATCGAGCACGTCGGCGCCTGGCTCGCGCGTGTCGCCGGCCGCCGCATCATCGACCGCTTCCGGCGCGCACGAACGGTTTCGCTCGACGACGTCGGCGGCGCCGGCGACGACGGAGGCGCGCTGTCCCTCGAGGCGCTGCTGCCCTCGCCCGACGCTGGCCCCGAGCGCCGCTATGCAGAGAGCCGGCTGATGGCCGCCGTCGAGGCCGCGCTCGCCGAGCTGCCGGCGGCGCAGCGCGAGGTCTTCATCGCCCACGAGTTCGAAGGGCGAAGCTTCCGGCAGCTCGCCGAAGAGACCGGCGTCGCCATCAACACGCTGCTGGCGCGCAAGCGCTACGCGGTCCTGCACCTGCGCAAGCGCCTGCGGGGTCTGCGCGAACACGACACCCTGATCGAGGAAGAAACGACATGACACTGCGCCGCATCCTGAAGGTCCTGCGATTCGCCGCCGTCGCCGCGCTCGCGCTCGCCGCGATCGGCTTCGTCGTCATGAGCCTTTGGAACTGGCTCGCGCCGGCCGCGTTCGGCGGCCACCTGATCGGCTTCTGGCAGGCGCTCGGGCTGTTCGTCCTGGCCCGGCTGCTGGTCGGGGGCTTGCGCGGGCACCACGGCCATTGGCATCGCCACGCGCACGGCTGGCACCGCATGAGCGACGACGAGCGCGAGCGCGTCCGCGCCGGCTTCGCGCGACGCTGCAGCCATCGCGGCCGCGACGGCCGCAACGAAAACCCGGCAACGCCCGCACAGCCGACCTGAGGCGACGACGCGGCGCGACCTCGGCCGCGCGGCGCGCCTTCCAGTCGGCGATGTCTTACCGCCAGGCCATGGCTTGTCCCACACCTCGCGCGCGCGGGCTGACTTAAGGTGGCGATTCGAGCGACACTTCGCCGCTCCACAGCCGCTGCGAGAACTTCATGGCCACGACCACCGAAACCGCATGGACGCCCGCGACAGACGCCGGCGACGATTCCATGACCGCTGTCCAGAAGCTGCGCGGGCAGGCCGACGCCGTCGTTCAGCGGATCCAGCCGCAGATCGCCGCCGTCTCGACCTACGCGCGCAACGAGCCGACCAAGGCGCTGCTCATCTCGGCGGCGGCCGGCGCCGCGCTGATGGGCCTGATCACGTTGCTGGTGCGTGCCGGCGGCCGCCCTTCGTCGCCGGCCGCGGCGCCGTCGCTCGTCTCGTCGGCGATGGCCGCGATCCGCGACGCCGCGCTCGACCTCGCCGACAGCGCCCAGAGCATGGCCGCGAGCGCGATCGACTCGACCCAGCAGCGCGCGGCCTCGGCGCTCGACTCGGCGCAACAGCGCGCCACCGCGGCGCTCGACGCGACGCAGAAGCGCGCCGCCGCCGCCGTCGACTCGACTCGCGAGCGCGCGTCCGCCGCCGCGGAAAGCGTCTCCGGGTCGGTCGCCGATGCCTGGCAGAAGGTCCGTGACCAGGCAGCGCCGGTCGTCGACAAGGTCAGGCCGCAGGTCGAAGCGGCGACGGCGTACGTCAAGGAGGACCCGACGCGCGCCGCGCTCGGCCTCGCCGCGGCCGGCGCGATCATCGCCGGCCTGGTCGCCCTCGCGCGCCACGCGCAGAGCGACGACTGACAAGATCCGAAGCACGCGGTCTTCGCACGGTCCACACGTCGGCGACGGGCGTATAAGGGCGTGAAGCGCGCCGCGCGGCGGCGGCGGCGGCGACGGGAGAGTGGTCCGTGTACGTTCGCAACGCCTGGTACGTCGCCTGCACCACCGACGAGATCGCTGCCGGCCCGCTCGGCCGGACGATCTGCGGCCACCGCGTGGTCGTCTTCCGCGCCGAGAACGGCGTCGCCGCCGCGCTCGAGGACTTCTGCCCGCACCGCGGCGCGCCGCTTTCGCTCGGCAAGGTGCGCGACGACGGTCGCATCGTCTGTGGCTACCACGGCCTCGTCATGGGCGGAGACGGCCGCTGCGTTTCGATGCCGGGCCAGCGCGTGCGGCCGACGATCCGGTCGTACCCGGCGCTCGAGCGCTACGGCTTCGTCTGGATCTGGCCCGGCGACAAGAGCCAGGCCGATCCGGCGAAGCTGCATCCGCTGCCGTGGGCCGAAAGTCCAGAGTGGGTCTACGGCGGAGGTCTGTACCACGTGCAGTGCGACTACCGGCTGATGATCGACAACCTGATGGACCTGACCCACGAGACCTACGTCCACGCGACGAGCATCGGCCAGCCCGAGATCGAGGAAGCGGCGCCGGTGACGCGCGTCGAGGGCGACTCGGCGATCACCAGCCGCTTCATGACCAACATCACGGCGCCGCCGTTCTGGCGCGCGGCACTGCGGGGCAACCATCTCGCCGACGACGTGCCGATCGACCGTTGGCAGGTCTGCCGCTTCACGCCGCCGAGCCACGTGATGATCGAGGTCGGCGTCGCCCATGCCGGCCACGGTGGCATCGACGCGCCTGCCGACCGCAAGGTCTCGAGCATCGTCGTCGACTTCATCACTCCCGAGACCGACGCGTCGATCTGGTACTTCTGGGGAATGGCGCGCAATTTCAACATCGGCGACGCCGCGCTGACGGCGCAGATCCGCGACGGCCAGGCAGCGATCTTCGGCGAGGACGTCGGCATCCTCGAAGCGCAGCAGAGGAACCTCGCCGAGCAGCCGAGCCGGCATCTGATGCGCCTCAACATCGACATGGGCGGCTTCGAATCGCGCCGCATCCTCGAGCGCCTCGTCGCCGAGGAGCAGAACGACCTGCTCAGGGCCTGAGCGGCTACGGCGCGGTCGGCGCCGGCCGGACCGCGGACGTAACATCGGCCCGCCACGGCGGCAGCGCCGCGGCAGGAGACCCGATGGCGACGACGAAGAAGAAGCGCGAGCCGACGATCGTCCGGCCCGAGGACATCGACCCGCGCCACGACTGGACGCGGCCGCTGCAGTCGCCCGGCCACATGCAGGTCGACTTCGAGGAGCGGGTCAACTTCCGCCGCCTGCACGACTACCGCCTGGCGCGCACCCGCGACGCGCTCGCGCGCTCCGGCCTCGGCGCTCTGCTCTGCTTTGACCAGCACAACATCCGCTACACGACGAGCACCGTGATCGGCGAGTGGGCGCGCGACAAGCTGACGCGCTACTCGCTCCTGACCGGCAACGGCGACCCCTACCTCTGGGACTTCGGTTCGGCCGCCAAGCACCACCGGCTCTACACGCCGTGGCTCTGCAAGGACCACTGCAAGGCGGGCCTGCTCGGCATGCGCGGCGCGGTCGGCGGCGACGGCAAGCTGTTTCGCAGCGCGGCGCGCGAGATCAAGGCGCTGCTCGAGGAGGAAGGCGTCGCCGGCATGCCGCTCGGCGTCGACATCGTCGAGGTGCCAATGATGCTCGAGCTGCAAAAGCTCGGCGTCGAGGTGCGCGACGCGCAGCAGACGATGCTCGCGGCGCGCGAGATCAAGAACATCGACGAACTGATGCTGCTCAACATGGCCGCGGCGATGGTCGACGGCGTCTATCACGACATCGCGGCAGCGCTCAAGCCCGGCATTCGCGAGAGCGACATCGTCGCGCTGGCGACGATGCGCCTCTACAGCATGGGCTCGGACTGCGTCGAGGCCATCAACGCGATCTCGGGCGAGCGCTGCAACCCGCACCCGCACAACTTCACCGATCGTCTGATCCGCCCCGGCGACCAGGCGTTCTTCGACATCATCCATTCGTACATGGGCTACCGCACGTGCTACTACCGCACCTTCAGCGTCGGCAGGGCGACCCAGCCGCAGCGCGATGCGTACAACAAGGCGCGCGGGTGGATGGACCGCGCCATCGCGTTGCTCAAGCCCGGCATCTCATCGGACGTCGTCGCGCGCTCGTTCCCGACCGCAGAAGAGATCGGCATCGCCGGCGAGATGGAAGCGTTCGGACTCAACTTCTGCCACGGCCTCGGCCTCGGCCTGCACGAGCGGCCGCTGATCTCGCGCCTCAGCTCGCTCGACGAGCCGATCGAGCTGAAGACCGGCATGGTGTTCGCCGTCGAGACCTACTGCCCGGCGACCGACGGCTTTTCGGCGGCGCGGATCGAGGAGGAGGTCATCCTGACGCCGGACGGGCCGAAGGTGATCTCGCTCTACCCGGCGCAGGAGCTGCCGATCGCCAACCCCTACTGAGCTGCAACCGATGGCAACGAACACGCAACGGATCGGCTGGATCGGCATCGGTCGGATGGGCTACGCGATGGCCGAGCGACTCGCCAAGAGCGGCGCCGACCTGACGGTCTGGAACCGGACGCGCGCGAAGGCCGAGCCGCTCGCGAAGCACGGCGCCAAGGTCGCGGGCGAGCTGGTCGAGCTCGCCGCGTGCGACATCGTCTTCGTCATGGTCTCGACCTGGGACGACGTCAAGGAAGTCGTCGCCGGCTCGGGCGGATTGCTGAGCGGCGAGCGCGCGCCCGGGCTCGTCGTCGAGTGCTCGTCGATCTCGCTCGAAGGCTCGGCCGAGCTGCGCGCGATCCTCGCTGCGCGCGGCGTCGCGCTGCTCGCGGCGCCGGTGTCTGGCAACGCCAAGGTGATCAAGGCCGGGCGCCTCTCGTTCGTCTGCTCGGG
>DASXIP010000769.1:0-2336 GCA_036497875.1 Caldimonas sp. | reverse complement strand
TCGGCCGGCTGCGCGTACTGCATGACCGTGATCGCGGGCTTGCCGTTCTTGACGCAGGCGTCGCTCATGCCCTCGGCAAGCTTGATCTGGGTCGATCCCTGGACGGTCGAGACGGTCTTGCCACAGGCGGTCTCGAGGCTCGCGACCTGTTCCGGGTTGCCTTTCTTCACCAGCAGCATGGTGCCGAAGTTGAAGTAGTCGACGAAGTCGATCACCTGTTCGCGCTCGGCAGTGTCGTTCATCACCGTGAAGGCGATGTCGATGCTCTTCGCCTCGAGCGCCGGAATGATGGCGGCAAACGCCATCGGCTTGAAGACGATGGTGCGGCCCATCTGCCGGCTCATCGCCGCGGCGAGGTCGACGATCATGCCCTGCAGCGTCGTGCCGTCGGCGGCATAGGAAATCAGCGGCGGGCTGTTGGTGAGCGATCCGGCGTTGATGTCGTCGGCGGCGAATGCCGGAGCGACGGCGGCCGCGGCGAGGGCGCCGCCAGCGGCGAAGCGGACCAGCCGCAAAGAGGCGATGGGCATGGGATGTTCCTTGCTGCCGGGACGGCCGAAGATACCCTTCGCGGGTCCGCGCGTCGGTACTGACCTTCCCCAAGGCGCTCCAGCGCAAGCGGTCGAGGCACTCCGGGATGCCGGAGCAGGAAGGCACAGGCGCACTCTCAAGCGGCGATTTCCTCAGCTTGCGAAGCGGTCTCTTTCCCCGCAACGTGTGCTTTGACCTGCGCGATGCGGTGTGCTACGGTCGCCAGCCCTCGCCACTTACCCATGCCTCCAACCGCGGCCGTTTACGTAGAGTCAGCTCGGCGAACGGTCCCGGTACCCGCTGTCGACGAGCGCAGTTTCGTGTCGTCGCAGCACCGGCATGGACTGCACATGGCACTGGCGGTCGAATCGATCGGCTATCTCGTTCCGCGAACGGAGTTCAGCGGCCACGTCCACAGCGTCTTCGCGCAAGCGTGCAATCTCGCCTGCGACGACACCCTGCTCACGGTGCACGCATCGGGCGACGGGCCGGCAACGCTGCGCCTCGCGTTCGGCACGCCGGTCGACCTGAGGAGCCACTTCGACGTCGGCGAGAGCGTCGATTGTCGCGACGGATGCGCACGCACGAGCCGCGTCGAGCTTTGGCTGCGGCAGGCAAGCGTCTGGCGCCCGGCAACGCCGGGTCCGCGGCTGCCGCCGGCGCGGATCGAGGCGCATCTGCACGACGCGCGGGCGACTCTTGACCGGCGACGCGCCACGCAAAGGAACGTGCTCGATGGCGAGGCGACGGCGACGACCGTGGCGCTTCGCGATGCCTGTCGCGCGCTGGACTGCGAGCGCGCGGCGCGACACGCAGGCACTCTGATCGGCTGGGGCGAGGGACTGACGCCCGCGGGCGACGATTTTCTGATCGGCCTGATCGCCGGCCTCGATGCGCTCGCCGGCGGCGACGAGCGGCGGCGGTGCTTCCACGGCGCCCTGGCCACCGCCATCGCCGCGGGTGCAGGGCGCACGACGCCGATCGCGGCGCACTGTCTGCGCCTCGCGGCGCGCGGCCATTGCAACGAGACGCTGCTCCGCCTGCGCGATGCCCTGCTTTGCGAGGCTGACGCGGTGGTCGTCGGCGCGGCTCTGCACGACGCGCTGGACGTCGGCGCAACCTCGGGCGCCGACACGGTGAGCGGCTTGCTGGCGGGACTCCTCGTGTGGTTGCCGGCGTCTAGAGGCGTCGGGACTGCATGAGTTCGTCGACTGGTCCGCGAGCAACCGGAGTGCGGTGCATGAAGGCACTCGCATGAGCACGGCCACGACACGGTTCAAGGTCTTCGCGAATCTCTACAAGGATTCGGTGACGCTGATGCAACTCGGGGCGCAGCTGCGCGAGCGCGACGGCGTCGCGCAGGCCTCCTGCGCGATGGCGACGCCAGCGAATTTGGCCCAGTTGCAGGACGCCGATCTTTCGATCGATGCGCAGGCGTCGCCGTCCGATCTCCTCGTGGTCGTGCGCGGCGACCCGGGCGCGTGCGAGGAAGCGATCGAAGCGGCCGATGCGTTCCTGCAATCAAAGGGCGCGGCCGGCGACGGCGACGCGGCCGCATTCTCGATGCCGCTGGCGAGCATCGCGCTCGGCGTCGAACGCAACCCGGACGCAGACCTCGCGCTGATCTCGGTGCCGGGCGACTATGCCGCTGCCGAGGCGATGAAGGCGCTCGCGCTCGGCCTGCACGTGATGCTGTTCTCCGACAACGTGTCGATCGCCGACGAGCTGGCGATCAAGACTGCGGGGCACGACAGGGGCCTGCTGGTGATGGGGCCGGATTGCGGGACGGCGATCGTCAACGGCGT
>DASXIP010000768.1:0-2031 GCA_036497875.1 Caldimonas sp. | reverse complement strand
GAAGACATCGCGGACCATTCCGCGCGCCTTCTGCATGAAGCACTTGGTGCCTTGCATCGTCACGATGCCGGCGGCGTCCTGGCCGCGATGCTGGAGCAGCAACAAGGCGTCGTAGATCAGCTGGTTGACCGGCGACCGGGCGATCACTCCGACGATTCCACACATGGCAGGTTCCTCGACAGTCAGGGGCGAGCCGGCGTCACACGCTGCGCTTGGTCGCCGGCGCGATCGAATCGGGCGAAACGAGCGGCACCAGCTCGCCCAGGATCGCATTCAACCAGACGGCGCCGTGCGACTCGCGCCAGGCCGTCGATGACGCTACCGGCGTGTACGAGACGACGATCGCGACCGCGAGCAGGACGAGCAGGCCGCGCAGGAATCCGAACACCGCGCCGAGCAGACGATCGAGCGGGCGCAGCAGGGTCTTGCCGACGAGCGCCGAGACGGCGCGCGCGGCGAGCCCCGACAGGATCAGCACAACCAGGAACGCGGCCGCGAACGCGGCAATGCCGTTCAGAGGCGAGCCCGGCGTGCCGACCGGCAGATGCGGCGCCAGCACCGGGCCGAGCCAGAGGCCGGCGAACCACGCGGCGACCCAGCCGAGCAGCGATAGGATCTCGAACGTCAGCCCGCGCACGACGCCGGCGAGCGCCGACAGCACGATGACCGCAAGCATTGCGATGTCGATCCAGCCGAGCGCCGGCCAACCGGTCATCGCCCGTGCTCACAGCGTCAGCAGCACGGCGTTCATGCCGGCCGCCTTGGCCTTCGCGAGCGCCGCCTCGGCCTCGCCGCGGGTCGTGAACGGCCCGACGCGGACGCGAATGCGGTTGCCCGCCGACGTCTGCGCGACTTGCGTGTAGGTCTTGAGGCCGAGCTTCTCGACGTTCTTGCGCGTCTCGCGCGCAGCTTCGGCGTCGGCGAACGCGCCGACCTGGACGACGAAGCGCTGCTCGTCGGCGCTCGATGCCGGGCGCCCTTCGAGCAGTGCGCGTGCCCGCTCGCCGTCGGCTGAACGCGCAGGTGCGGCGGCGACGACCGCTGCGCTCGCAGCGCGGCGCGGCGTCTCGGCGGGCGCGGTCGCGCGCGGCGCGCCGGCGTCGTGCGCCGTGTCGCCGTTCGATTCTGTGATCGCGCCGTCGCTGCCACGCGCTGCGGACGGCGCCGTCCGGGTCGTTGCCACTCCCGGCGGCGCCGCATCGGTCGTCGCCGCGGGTTCGCTGACCGGCGCTGGCGGGCGCGCCGGCGTCGGCCGCGGCGGCGGCATCACGAGCGGTGGCAGCGCATCGCGGCGCGGGATCTCGATCGGCACGTCGACCGGGATCGGGCGCGGTTGTGTCTCGAAGACAAGCGGAAAGCCGATGATGCCGATCGCCAGCAGCACGATCGCGCCGATCAGCCGCTGGCTGGCGCGGGTGCGCGCCTGCTGGACTGCGTCGGCAGGCTCGATCCTAGGCTTGTCGGGAGCGGAGTCGCGCTTCTGCTTGAACATGGTGGACCGCGCGTTCGAAGCCGAATGCGAACGATGCGAGCCGTTGCCGGCTCAGGACACGTGATGGCCGGACCGCTCCGGCAGACCGTTCTCCAGCACGCCGCCAACGGTGTAGAACGAGCCGAAGACAACGATTCTATCAGTCGCGTCTGCGCCAGCCGCTGCGGCGGCGAGTGCCTCGCCGGGGCTCGCGTGCGTGGCGACTGTCGCGTGCGCCGCGGCCGCACCGACGCCGCGCAACGCCGTCGCGAGCCGCTCGGCAGTCGCGGCGCGCGGCGTCGGCAAGTCAGTGAAGTGCCAAGCGTCAACAAGCGGCGCCATGCGCGCCAGGATCGTGGCGATGTCCTTGTCGCCCATGACTCCGAAGACGGCGTGCGTCCGCTGAAAGAAGCCCATCCGGTCGAGGTTGGACGCGAGCGCAGCGATCGCATGCGGGTTGTGGCCGACGTCGAGGACGATCGTCGGTGCGCCTGGGACGACCTGGAACCGGCCCGGCAGGTCGACCGTCGCGAGGCCGGTGCGGATCGCCTGCGCGCTGA
>DASXIP010000767.1:0-1572 GCA_036497875.1 Caldimonas sp. | reverse complement strand
CTCTGGCGGCGCGAGTGCATTGCCAACATCCAGATCACGCTCGCCGAGTCGATCGGCGTCGGCACCCGCGGCGACTTCTACAGCCGCACCGGGGCGCTGCGCGACATGGTCCAGAACCATGCGCTGCAACTGTTGACGATGGTTGCGATGGAGCCGCCGTCGCGGATGGTCGCCGACGCGATCCGCGATGAGAAGCTGAAGGTGTTGCGCTCGCTGAAGCCCTTCTCGATCGACAGCGTCGGCCGCGACGTCGTGCGCGGCCAGTACCGCAGCGGCAGCGTCGGCGGCAAGGCCGTGCCGGCCTACGCCGACGAGGACAAGGTGCCGGCCGGCAGCACGACCGAAACCTTCGTCGCCCTGCGCACCGAGGTGCAGAACTGGCGTTGGGCTGGCGTGCCGTTCTACCTGCGCACCGGCAAGCGCCTGGCCGCGCGCGACGCCCAGATCGTCGTCAATTTCCGGCGCACGCCGCACCTCCTCTTTCCCGGCCTCAACGCGCCGAACAGGCTCATCATCAAGCTGCAGCCGGAAGACGGCCTCGAGCTCCATCTGCTCGCCGCGAAGGGCGCGTTCCAGGGCGAGACGCTGGCGCCGGTCTCGCTCGACCTCGACTTCGACAAGGCGTTCGCCGAGAACCGCGTCGGTGCGTACGAGCGTCTGCTACTCGACGTCATCGCCGGAAGGCTCAACCTGTTCGTGCGCAGCGACGAGCAGGAGGAAGCATGGGCATGGGTCGAGCCGATCCTCGACGCCTGGCAGTGCGATGACGCCGGGCCGCGCCCGTATGCCGCGGGCTCGTGGGGCCCTGCCGCGGCGAGCGCGCTCGTCGCCCGCGACGGCAACGCCTGGGCCGAAGAAGCCTAGCGGCGAACCGTCACTTCGGATCGAGCCCGCGTATCGGCTTCTTGTCCTTGCCGACCGGCGGGATGCCAACCACCTTCTTCTCGTTCGAGACGTCGCGGAAGTTCGCCGGTTCCTTCTCGCTCGCCTCGCGCTCGGACTTCTTCAGTTGCTCTCGCTGAGTCTGCATCGACGCCGCGCCCCGCTTCGTCGTCCCTGTCATGGTCGTCTCCTGTGGGCTGCCACGCTTGGCTGCGTAGCTCGCAGTACAGACGATCGCCGGCTCCGCCGCGATCCGTCATCAGCGCGTCGTCGTGTCGGAAATGGCCGGCAGACGAAAGCGCGCCGCTCGCCGACACTCCGAGCCGCGGTGCCGTGCGGCGCCGCCCCGCATCGCCATGACGACCCCTCCCGACCGGCCGACGCATTTCTCGATGATCCGCGGCTTTCACCTGGCCGACGTCTTCACGCTCGGCAATGCTGCCTGCGGCGTCGCCGCCGTCCTGCTCGCAATGCGATCGCTGGCCGGCCACGATGCCGGCGATCTGCTCCTCGCCGCCGCGTTGGCGCCTGCGGCACTCGTCTTCGACCTCCTCGACGGCCGCATCGCCCGCTGGCGCCAGACCTCGTCGGCGCTCGGCCGCGAGCTCGACTCGCTCGCCGACGTGATCTCGTTCGGCGTCGCGCCCGCCACGCTCGCCTACGCGTGCGGCATGACCGGCGGCTGGGACG
>DASXIP010000766.1:0-2130 GCA_036497875.1 Caldimonas sp. | reverse complement strand
GTTCGCCAGGCTCGACCTCGAGCCGGGCGCCGCAGCCTTGCTCGTGGAGGCGACGGCGATCGTCTCGGCGCTGGCGCGGCCGTCGCGTCGATCGTTCGTCGAGTGGCTCGACGCGCTGGCCGCCGCGCTCGAGCAGAGTGGCGCGCTGGTGCAGCTGCGCGACGACGCCGCCGGCCGCCAGGCGTTGGCGGCGCTCGGCCTCGATCCGCCGCTCGAGCCGGATCGTCGGTCCCAGCTCGCTGCCGACCTCGAACCAATCACGCTGGCCGAGTTCACGCGCTGGGTCGACGAGCTGCTCGAGCACGAGACGTTTCGCCCT
The DNA here is from genome assembly GCA_036497875.1 of Caldimonas sp. Classification (GTDB taxonomy): domain Bacteria; phylum Pseudomonadota; class Gammaproteobacteria; order Burkholderiales; family Burkholderiaceae_C; genus Schlegelella_A. The sequence goes on along the minus strand of DASXIP010000766.1, from coordinate 1,811 downwards.
CCCGATCCTGTCGACGCCGGCGCCAATCCGATGCCGGCCGAGGTCATCGTCACGCCGCTGGCGCGGGCGATGCTCAGGCCCTTCGCCGCCGCAGTGCTGCCGGGAGCGGACGATCGGCGCCTCGGCGGCGGCGTCGCCGCCGACTCGCTGCTGGCGAACGCAACGCGACGCGCGCTCGGCCTCGCCGAACCTTCGAGCTTGCGCAACGCCGAGTTGCTCGCGTTTGCGCAGCTGCTGCGCCTGCCGCGCGTGACGCTGCTGCGCCGACGCGCCGATGGCGCCGACCCGCTCGGCGACAGCGTCTTCGTCGAGCGCCTGTCGCTGGCGCTCGCTGCGCGCGGCGGCCTCGGCGATTGGCCCGACCCGCGCCGCGAGCGCGTCGTCGACGCGGCACCGATCCGCAAAGGCGCACCATCGGTGCCGGCGGCGAGATTGCCCAGCAAGCTGTCGGCCACCACCTTCAAGGCGTTGCGCGACTGCCCCTACCGCTTCTTCGCGCAGAGCGTGCTCGGCCTGCGCGCTGCCGACGAGCTCGACCCGGAAGTCGAGAAGCGCGACTACGGCAAGTGGCTGCACGAGGTGCTGCATGCGTTTCACCTCGGTCGCGAGGCAGGAGCCGATGTCGCCGCCGACGTCGAGCGGCTGCTCGCGATCGGCGCCGCGAGCCGTGAGGCGCAGGGCCTGGACGAAGCGTCGTTCCTGCCGTTCAGCGCTTCGTTCGAGGTGCTGGTGCCGCGCTACGTCGCCTGGCTGCACGAGCGCGAGGCCGCCGGTGCGGCGTGGTCGCGCGGCGAGGTCGACCTCAGCATCCGGCCGGAGGCGCTCGGCGGCGTCGAGCTTCACGGCCGGGTCGACCGCATCGACAGCGTCGACGGCGGCGCACGCCTCGAGCTCATCGACTACAAGACCGGCAGCTCGAGCCAGCTCAAGAAGGACGTCGCCGATCGATTCGAGGACACCCAACTCGCGTTCTACGGTGCCCTGGTCGGCGCCGAGAGCGGGTTGCCGCTGCGCGCGTTCTACCTCGCGCTCGACGCGACAAAGGGCCTCGACACGCACGAGCATCTCGACGTCGCGGCCAGCGCCGATGCGCTGCTCGCAGGGATCGCCGACGACCTGCACCGCCTCCGCCAAGGCGCCGGCCTGCCGCCGCTCGGCGAAGGCTCGGCGTGCGCGTACTGCGAAGCGCGGGGGCTTTGCCGCCGCGACCATTGGACGGTCGAGACCGCCGTCGATGCCGCGGGTGACGGCGGCGCAGACAGTGCCGAAGGTTGTACGCAAGAGCGCACACGATGACGACACCGGCATTTCGCATCGACGGCGACGTCGCGAGCCGCGAGGCGTTCTACGCGATCGCGTGCGATCCCGGCCGCAGCTGCGCCGTCGAGGCGTGCGCCGGCTCGGGCAAGACATGGATTCTCGTCTCGCGCATGTTGCGCGCGCTGCTCGATGGCGTCGAGCCGCACGAGATCCTCGCGATCACGTTCACGCGCGCGGCGGCGGGCGAAATGCGGCAGCGCTTGGGCGACTGGCTCGCCGAGCTCTCGACACCGCGCTCCAGCCACGCGAAGCGGGTGCAGGCGCTCGTCGACCGGGGCGTCTCGCCGCGGCGAGCCGAGGAGCTCGCGCCCGCGCTCGGCGAGCTGCAGGGCAGGGTGCTTGCCGCGGCCCGGCCGGTCGAGGTGCGGACCTTCCACGCCTGGTTCGCGCAACTCATGCGTGGAGCGCCGCTCGCCCTGCTCGATCGGCTCGGCCTGGCGCCGGAGATGGAGTTGATCGAGGACCTGGAGGATCACCGCGCCGCCGTCCTG
>DASXIP010000765.1:0-2125 GCA_036497875.1 Caldimonas sp. | reverse complement strand
CATCGGCACGAGGGCACGGCGTGGCTCGACGGTCCGCTCGCGCACGCACTCGAACGCGCCGCGACGACATGGCTCAACGCGCAGCCGCCGTTTCTGCTCATGACGCTGCGCGGGCGTCTCTACCTGCGCATGCAGCTCGCGACCGCCGACGAGCAGGACGTCAATGCCGCACTCACGCTGTTCGGCATCGCCGGTGCCGCCGCCCGTCGCGTCGCGCGCGCCCGCGGCGATGACACCGCGTGGACGACGTCGAGCACCACCGCCTGGCAATCCCTCCCCCCGGAACGACCGACAGAAAAAGGGGCTCCGTAGGAGCCCGCCGCTCCTCTCGAAGGGAGGGGAGCGAAGCGGGGAGGGAGCAACCCTGCAGCGAAGCTTGGCCGGCATGCGCAGCGCGCCCCAGCGCGCTACGCCTGCCGCCCGAGCTCCATCTTCGCGATCGCGTTGCGATGCACCTCGTCGGGGCCGTCGGCAAAGCGCAGCGTTCGCGCCCCGGCGTAGAAGCCGGCGAGCGGGAAGTCCTCGGAAACGCCGCCGCCGCCGTGGACCTGCATCGCCCAGTCGATCACCCGGCACGCCATGTTCGGCGCGACGACCTTGATCATCGCGATCTCGGCCTTGGCCGACTTGTTGCCGGCGACGTCCATCATCCACGCCGCCTTCAGCGTCAGCAGGCGCGCCATGTCGATCTGGCAGCGCGACTCGGCGATCCGTTCGCGCGTCACGCCTTGTTCGGCGACGGTGCGGCCGAACGCCACCCGGCTCGTCGCGCGCTTGCACATCAGCTCGAGCGAGCGCTCGGCGAGTCCGATCAGGCGCATGCAGTGGTGGATCCGCCCCGGGCCGAGCCGGCCCTGCGCGATCTCGAAGCCGCGTCCTTCGCCGAGCAGGATGTTCGAGGTTGGCACGCGGACGTCCGTGAAGTCGACCTCCATGTGGCCGTGCGGCGCGTCGTCGTAGCCGAAGACGTTGAGTGCCCGCAGGACCGTGATTCCCTTGGCGTCCGCCGGTACGAGCACCATCGACTGTTGTGCGTGGCGCGGTCCCTCGGGATCGGTCTTGCCCATGAAGACATAGATCTTGCAGCGCGGGTCGCCGGCGCCGCTCGTCCACCACTTACGGCCGTTGATGACGTACTCGTCGCCGCGGCGCTCGATGCGAGCCTGGATGTTGGTCGCGTCCGACGATGCGACGGCCGGCTCGGTCATCGCAAAGGCGCTGCGGATCTTGCCGTCGAGCAGAGGCTCGAGCCACTGCCTCTTCAGCTCGGGCGAGCCGTAGCGCTCGATCGTCTCCATGTTCCCGGTGTCCGGTGCGGAGCAGTTGAAGACCTCGCTCGACCACGGCACGCGGCCCATGATCTCGGCGAGCGGCGCGTAGTCGCTATTCGAAAGGCCGAAGTCGCGGCCGCTTTCCTTCGAGCCCTTGCCGCCGGCAGTCGGTGGCAGGAACAGGTTCCACAGGCCGTGCGCACGCGCCTTCGGCTTCAGCTGCTCGATCGTTTGCAGCGGCGTCCAGCGCTTGCCGGCCTTGGTGTTGGCTTCGAGCTCGTCGTCGTAGTGCTTCTCGGCGGGGTAGATGTGGTCGTCCATGAAGCGCAGCAACTGCGCCTGCAGCTCCTTCGTTCGGGGCGAGTATTCGAAGTCCATGGTGGTCTTTCGTTGTGAAGGGAAGCGGCGCGAAGGCTCAGCTCTGCTGGGCGATGCGCCAGCCCATCTCGGCGAGCGGCCGCGCGCCGGCGGCGGATTGGCGTGCCTGCGCGCTCGATGCGGTGCCGGCCTCGACGCGTTTGGCAATGCCCTGCAGGATGCCGGCAATTCGGAACAGGTTGTAGGCGAGATAGAAGTTCCAGTCGGCCATCACTGCGTCGGGGTCGCCGCGCCCGGTCCGCTCGCAATAGCGGCGCACGTACTCGCGTTTGGTCGGGATGCCGAGCGCCTTGTGGTCGAGCCCGCCAATGCCGCGCGCACCGTGGCCGCCGCCGGGCACGATGTGCCACGACATGCAGTGGTAGCTGAAATCGGCGAGCGGGTGGCCGAGCGTCGACAGCTCCCAGTCGAGGACGGCGACGATCCGCGGCTCTGCCGCGGCGAAGACAAGGTTGTCGAGCCGGTAGTCGCCGTGC
>DASXIP010000764.1:0-5278 GCA_036497875.1 Caldimonas sp. | reverse complement strand
GACTTCCGGCGGCGGCGCGGCGGCCGCACGCTCGCCATCGGCGGCCGGAAACGGCGACGGCTCGGCTGCCCTCTGCTCGGCAGGCGCGGCGCTCTTCTTCGCGAGCGCGTCTTCGACCATGCGCTTCTCGTCAGCCGCGTGCGGCGCGTTTCTGGCGTTGCTCTTCGCCGCTGCATTCTGTTCGGCGCGCAGCTGGTGTCTCGGCGCGGCCGCGTCGGCAAGCGCTCCGGCGGTGGCCGCGCGCGACTCCGCCGCAGGCGGCGCAGCGTTGGCGGGTGTGCCGTCGGCGCTCGGCTCGTTCTTCGCGAACGGTGCCGTGGCCGGCGTCGGCGCGGCGTCGCCGGCGTCCCTCGACGGTGTCGCCGTCGCGCGCTCGCCGGCGGCGTCGGGGCGGCGCGGCAACGTCTGGTCCATCGGCTGATCCCACCACATCAGACCGATCAGCGTCGCCGCCATCACGCTGGCGAAGCCGGCGGCGACCGGCGGGCGCGCGAGCCAAGCCCAGAATGCGGCGAGCGGATGTCGCTGCGCTGAACTCGATGCGCGCGGCTGCGCCGCCAGCCCCTGGCGCGCGATCGCGCGCGCTTCGGCGAGGATCGCCTCGCTGACGCCGCGCGGCGGCAGCGCGCCCGAATCAGGAGCGTGGCGCAGCGCTTCGCGCAACCAGGCGTCGCGTTCGGCGTCGTTCATCGGTGCACCGGCTCGAGATAGGCGCCCATGCATGTGCGCAGCTTGCTCATCGCGTAGCGCAGTCGCGTCTTCGCGGTCTCGAATCCGACTTCGAGCGCGCGCGCGACCTCGTCGAGCGTGAGGCCATCGTCATGATGGAGCAGGAACGCGCTGCGCTGCGGCAGCGGCAACTGCTCGAGGCAGTCGAGCAGCTTCTCGCCGGCGCGGCGCCAGAACGCGAGCTCGTCGCCTTGCAGCACAGCGCCTGCGGGCTGGGGCCAGTGCTGCCACGCGGTCGCCTCAGGTTGCCAGGGCTCGTCGCCCTCACCGGCCGCTCCGATGGCATCGCTCGACACTTCGCGGCCGCCGCGACGCAGCAGGTCGATCACGCGATGGTGCGCGAGCGTGAAGAGCCACGTCCGAAACGTCGCGCCCTGCGGCTCCCAGCGCTGGCGCGCGTGGACGACGCGCAGCCAGGTGTCCTGGAACACCTCGTCGGCCTGCGCCGCGAGCGCTCCTCCGAGCAGGCGGCGCACGAATCGGTAGAGCGCCGCCTGGTGGCGCTGGTAGAGGCGCTCGAAGGCGGCCGCGTCGCCGGCCGCGTAGGCTTTCATCAGCGCATCGTCGCTCGGTTCGGGGGTGGCCATGGCGCGCCGGAAGTCTGCCTCACCGTCCTGATACGGTGCGCCGTGGCGAGCGGGGTGAATCCCCGCTCGCGTGCATCAAGTCTCGCGCAGCACGCCCAGGATCTGCTCGCCGTAGGCCTCGAGCTTGCGAACGCCGACGCCGCTGATCTCGGCGAGCGCGGCGAGCGAATCGGGCCGCAGGTCGGCCATTTCGGCGAGCGTCGCGTCGTGGAAGACGACGTAGGCCGGCAGGTTGTGCGTGCGCGCGACCTCGGCGCGCCAGGCCTTGAGCGCGGCGAAGCGCGCTGCGCCTGTCGGGTCGAGCGGGCGCGGCGGTGGCCTGGCAGCGGCGTCGGCGCGGCCGCCGCGCGTGCGCGACGACTTGCCGCGCGAGGCGGCCGCCTCTTCGCGCAGCCGCAGTGGAACTTCGCCGCGCAGCACCGCGCGCGAGCTTTCGGTCAGGGCGAGCGTCTGGTATTCACTCGCGGTCCGCAGGTGGCCGAGCGCGATCAGCTGGCGCAGCACGGCGCGCCAGCGGACTTCGCTGACGGCAGCGCCGATGCCGAACGTGCTCAGCCGCTCGTGGCCGAACTGCGCGACCTTGTCGGTCGCCTTGCCGCGCAGGACGTCGATGAGGTGGCCGGCGCCGAAGCTCGGGCCGCCGGACTGCTGGAAGCGGTAGATGCACGAGAGCGCCATCCGCGCCGCCTCGGTCGCGTCCCACGTCGCCGGCGCCTGGCGGCAGTTGTCGCAAGCGTTCTGGTGCGCGCTGCACGGCGCGCTCGCCTCGCCGAAGTAGGCGAGCAAACGGATGCGCCGACAGTCGTGCGCCTCGGCGAGGGCGAGCAGGGCGTCGAGCTTGCCGCGCTGGGCGCGCTTGAACTCGTCGGCGGCGGGACTCTCGTCGATCATGCGCCGCTGGTTGACGACGTCGGCGAGCCCGTACGCCATCCACGCGTCTGCCGCAAGGCCGTCGCGGCCGGCACGCCCGGTCTCCTGGTAGTAGCCCTCGATGTTCTTCGGCAGGTCGAGATGGGCGACGAAGCGGACGTCGGGCTTGTCGATGCCCATGCCGAAGGCGATCGTCGCGACCATGACCAGGCCGTCTTCGCGGACGAAGCGCTGCTGGTGGCGCAGGCGAACGTCGGCGTCGAGGCCGGCGTGGTACGGCAGCGCGACGACGCCCTGCTCGTTCAGCCAGGCGGCGGTCTCGTCGACCTTGCGGCGCGACTGACAATAGACGATGCCGGCGTCGCCTGGGTGCTCGTCGCGCAGGAAGGCGAGCAGCTGCGCTCGCGCGTTCTCCTTCGCGACCACGGCGTAGCGGATGTTCGGCCGGTCGAAGCTGCTGACGAAGACGCGCGCGTTGCCGAGCTCGAGGCGCTCGGCGATGTCGGCGCGCGTCAGTGCGTCGGCGGTCGCCGTCAACGCGATGCGCGGCACCCACGAATAGCGCTCGTGCAGCACCGAGAGGCGCAGGTAGTCTTCGCGGAAGTCGTGGCCCCACTGGCTGACGCAATGCGCCTCGTCGATCGCGAACATCGACAGCAGCCCGCGCGCGTGCAGCGAATCGAGCTGGGCGAGCATGCGAGGCGTCGCGATCCGCTCCGGCGCGGCATAGACGAGGACGAGCCGGCCGCTCATCATCTCGCGCTCGATCCGAGCCGCGGCTTCACCGTCGAGCGTCGAGTTGAGGAAAGCGGCGTGGACGCCCGCCTCCTCGAGCGCTCCGACCTGGTCCTGCATTAGCGCGATCAGCGGGCTGACGACGATCGCGACGCCCTTGCCCGCGCGATGGCGCACGATCGCCGGCACCTGGTAGCACAGGCTCTTGCCGCCGCCGGTCGGCATCAGGACGAGCGCGTCGCCGCCGCCGGCGACGTGGTCGATGATCTCCTCTTGCGGGCCGCGGAACTGGCCGTAGCCGAACACCTCGGCGAGGACGTCGCGGGCGACATCGCCCGCGCGGGCCGGTGCAAGGAGGCTCTCGATGCTCATCTCCGGGGCACTGTACGCGAGCGCCCCCGCCCGCGCGCTCCGCCGTCGGAGGGGCGACCGAAGAGGGCTCCGGGAGAGGGGTACGGCGCAGCGGCGTACGCCGATAATCACGTCAACCCAAGCAAGGAGCGGCCATGGCATCGGTCAACAAGGTCATCATCGTCGGCAACCTCGGCCGCGATCCCGAGGTGCGCTACACGCCCAACGGCAGCGCGGTCTGCAACGTCAGCGTCGCGACGACGCGCAGCTGGAAGAACAAGGAGTCGGGCGACAAGTCCGAAGAGACCGAATGGCATCGGGTCGTCTTCTACGACAAGCTCGCCGAGATCGCCGGCGAATACCTCAAGAAGGGACGCGCGGTCTATGTCGAGGGGCGCCTGAAGACTCGCAAGTGGCAGGACAAGGACGGCGTCGAGAAGTACTCGACCGAGATCATCGCCACCGACATGCAGATGCTCGGCAGCCGTGAAGGCATGGGCGGTGCTGCTGCGGCCGACGATGGCGGCGGCTACGAGCGGCCGGCGCCGGCGGCGCGCCCGGCATCAGCGGCTGCGACGCGGCCGGCGGCGAAGCCGTCGGGCTTCAGCGACATGGACGACGACATCCCGTTCTAGCGTTTACGATCCGATCAGTTCAGCGCGGCACGGCACCGCGGTAGCGGCTCACCTCGAGCGCCGACACCGCGGCCGCGCCGGCGCCCCACGTCGCGCGCAGGTACGACAGCACATCGGCGACGTCCTGGTCCGAGAGCACGGTCGCAAACGGCGGCATGCCGAACGGACGCGGGTTGTCCGGGGTCGTCGGCGGAAAGCCGCCGCGCAGGACGATGTGGACGAGGTTCGCCGGCGGCGAGAGCGCGACGGCGCGGTTGTTCGCCAACATCGGATAGGCGCCGGCGACGCCCTCGCCCTGCTCGCCGTGACACGCGGCGCAGTGGTCGGCGTAGAGCCTGGCGCCGCGCACGCTCGCGACCGCGGCGGCGCCCTCCGCCGTCGTGGCGACCGGCTCGCCCCGGCCGGGCAGCGTTCGCAGGTAGGCCGCCATCGCCGCGAGATCGGCATCGCTCAGGTAGCGGGTCGAGCGCGCGACGACCTCGGCCATCGGACCCTGCACCGAACCGCGCGCCGAGATGCCACTCTTCAGGAGCGCGACGATCTCGACCGGCGACCAATCGGCGACGCCGGCCTCGCGGTCGTCATAGAGCGACGGTGCGTACCAGTTCTGGATCGGGATCAGGCCGCCGGCGAGGTCGAGCGGGCCGGCCGTGGCGCCGAACACGTTGCGCCGCGAGTGACAGGCGTTGCAGTGGCCGAGCGTCTCGACGAGATAGGCGCCGCGGTTCCACTGCGGCGATTGCGCCGGGTCGGTCTCGAAGCGCGCCGGCCGGAAGAAGAGCGCGCGCCAGAGGGCGAGCGCCGCCTGCTGGTCGAACGGAAAGCGCAGCGCGTGCGGCCTGTTCGCCTTGGCGACCGGTGCGAGGCTCCTGAGGTAGGCGAACATCGCATCGCTGTCGGCGCGGGCGAGGCGGGTGTAGTTCGGATACGGGAACGCCGGCGCGAGGAGGCGGCCGTCGCGCGAGCGGCCGTTGTGCAGCGCGCGCCAGAAGTCGTCGCTGCTCCACGCCGCAAGCCCGGTCGCGTCCGGCGTCAGGTTCGGCGCGTGGACGACTCCGAACGGCGTTTCGATCGCGCGCCCGCCGGCGTAGGGCACGCCACCGGGCTCGGTGTGGCAGCCGAAGCAGCTGCCGGCGCGAACGAGATATTGGCCGCGGGCGACGAGCCCGGCGGGATCGGCAGCCGCTGCGGACGCGGCCATCTCATCGTCGCCGTTCAGCCAGGCGACGGCCGCCACGGCAAGCACGGCGCTCGTCGCAACCGCCGCGAGTGCGAGGCGTGTCTTGCCGATCGTCATCGCCCTGGACCGCTCGTGCCGCTTCCGGCGCCGGCGACCGGAAGTGCCGCGTTGTCGACGCCGCCGCAGGGCAG
>DASXIP010000763.1:0-8310 GCA_036497875.1 Caldimonas sp. | reverse complement strand
GCGCCCGCCACGCGTCGCGTGCCAGCTCGGCGTAGACCTGCAGGTTCGCCCAGAGCGGGTTCCAGCTCCGCAGCGGAGCGCGTGTCCCGTAGACGCAGGGCTCGGCACGGTCCTCCTCGGCATAGGTGCCGAACAGGCGGTACCAGACGATGAAGACACCGCCGTAGTTGCGGTCGAGGTAGCGGTCGTTGACGGCGTGATGGACGCGGTGGTTGCTCGGCGCGCAGAACCAGCGATCGAACCAGCCGAGCCTGCCGACCTGCTCGGTATGGACCCAGAACTGGTAGAGCAGATCGATCAGCGCGACGACGCCGAAAACGAGCGGCGGAACGCCGACGATCGCCATCGGCAGGTAGAAGATCCAGCCGGCGAGCCAGCCGCTCGAGGTCTGCCGCAGCGCGGTCGACAGGTTGTAGTCCTCGCTCTGGTGGTGAACGACATGCGCTGCCCAGAACAGCGCGACGCGATGGCCAGCACGGTGGTGCCAGTAGTAGAGGAAGTCATACGCGACCAGGGCGAAAAGCCACGTCCAGAGCGACGCCGCAGACAGCGGCCAGATGGCAAATCGCTCGTGGACCCAGACGTAGATGCCGAGCGTCAGCACTGCCGTGAAGACGCCGGCGATCTGGCTCATGACGCCGAGGCCGATGCTCGACAAGGCGTCGTTCAGCCGGTAACCGTTGCGGCCGCGGGCGCGGCCGATCACGAGCTCGATCCCGATCAACACGAAGAAGACCGGCGTCGCGAGGACGATGATCTGCGGGCCGGTCATTGGCTTCGTCGCTCTCAGCTGGCGCAGCCGCGCGCCTCGATCGGCCAGACCGCCTCGACGACGCCGTGCGCCAGTCCGCCGCGCACGCAGACATAGCGGTCGTGCAGGTTGACGGTCGGATCGCAGTGGCCGGGGACGAGCCAGACCGTCTCGCCGAGCGCGGGCAGGCTCGAGGCGCTGGCGCCCGCCGCGGGCCGCACGATGCCGTGCTCGTCGCCGCCGCTGGTCCACGCCGCGTCGCGCTGCCACAGGCTCGGCGGGCCGGAGTCGAGCGCGTGCGACTTGTGGCCGGCGTCGATCACCGCGTGCGCCGCACCGCGACTGACGACGCGACTCTTGACGAAGAGCGCGTGCTCGAAGCGCGGCGCCGTCGTCGCCGGCGCGTTGTCCGCGTAGTCACGGTCCATGAACAGGTAGCTGCCCACCTGCAGCTCGCCCCAGACGCCGCTCGCGACATCGAACGCGAAGGTGCCGGTGCCGCCGCCGCTGACGAGCGGGCAGGCGATCCCGAGTGCGCCGATGCTCGCCTGCGCGGCGCGCGCGAGCGCCGCGGCGCGCTGCGCGGTGGCCTCGCGCTCGGCGACGCTGCGCAGGTGCTGGGCGCCGCCGTGGTACGCCTGCAGGCCGGCGAAGCAGAGGCCGCCCTCCGGCGGAGCGCAGGCGACGACCTGCTGCGCGAGCTCGCCGGCAGCCGCCGCCGGCACGCCGCAACGGCCGTGGCCGACGTCGACCTCGACGAAGACGTCGATCGTCGCCCCCGTACCCTTCATCGCCGCCGCGAGCCGCTCGATTCCGGCCACCGAATCGACCGCGATCGCGAGCCCGATGCGTGCCGCCAGCGCAGCGACGCGGGCGAGCTTGGCCGGGTCGACGACCTCGTTCGAGATGTAGATATCGTCGATCCCCGCCCCCGCGAGCGCCTCGGCCTCGCTCGTCTTCTGGACACAGACACCGACCGCACCGGCCGCGATCTGCAGGCGGCCGATGGCCGCGCTCTTGTGCATCTTCGCGTGCGGGCGCAGGCGTACGCCGCGATCGCGCGCGAAGCTCGCCATCGCCGCGAGGTTGCGCTCCATCGCGTCGAGGTCGACGACCAGCGCCGGCGTGTCGATCGACTCGACCGCGTCGCCGCGCGTGGCAAGGGGCGCCGTCGTGCTCATTCCGCCGCCCGCGGAACGGTCGGGCAATCGCCCTCGCTGGCGTCGTCGAGCGGATCGCGATCGAGGTGCGAGGTGTCGCTCCAACCGACGAGGCTGAAGCGCTCGCCGGTGAAGAGCAGCCGGTTGATCGCCGCGTTGCCGAGCTCCCAGGTGCGCGGCGCGGCGAGGTCGAGCCCGCACGCGGAGCGGTACAAGCAGTCGAGGACGCCGCCGTGGCTGACGACCAGAATCGAGCGGCCGCGAGCGCCACGGGCGATCGCCGTGACGGCGGCAACGGCGCGTGCCGCGAACTCGATCAACGTCTCGCCGCCCTCGGGAGCGAACGCCGGATCGTGACGCCGCCAGCGCGCCGCGTCGGCGGGCCAACGGGCGTCGATCTCGGCGTAGGTGTAGCCCTGGAAGATGCCGAAGCTGCGCTCGCGCAACGCCGGATCGGTGACGACCGGCAGGCCGACGACGGCGGCAATCGCTGCCGCCGTGTCGGCCGCGCGCGCGAGATCGCTCGCAACGATCGTCTCGATGCCTTCGTCGGCGAGGGCCGTCGCGGTGCGCGCCGCCTGGCGCCGGCCGAGCTCGCTCAGCGCGGTGTCGAGTTGGCCCTGCATGCGCATTTCGGCGTTCCAGACGGTCTCGCCATGCCGAACGACGACGATCCGCGTTGCTTCGACGTTCATGGCCGCGCCGAGGCCGCTCACGCGCGCAGCAAGCGGCGGTTGAGCGTGTAGGTCCCGGAATGCATCGCCTCGGCGAGGACATGGCCGTCGATTGCCTGGCGCAACGCCGCGCCGTTGAAGCGGCCCTCGACCGGAGCGCGCGCGAGCGAGAGCGCGTACAGCGTGAAGACGTAGTGGTGGACGAGCGAATCGTTCCACGGCGGATAGGGGCCGTCGTAGCCGAAATAGTCACCGGCAAGCTCGGCGTTGCCTGCGAACCAGCCCGTAAAGTCATTGATGCCTTGGCGCGCGCCTTCGAAGCCGGGCACCGTGACCGCCGGGCCGGGCTTGCCGCGCGGCGTGAAGCCGCTGCTGAACGCGCCTTCGGGAATCGCCGCCGTCGTCGCCGGGATGTCGGCGAGCAGCCAGTGGAAGAAATCGACCCGCGGCAGGTCGGCCGGGATCTCGCGACCGACCTGGTTGACGTCGTCGCCGCGGCTCGGCACGTCGAAGTCGTGGCAGATCAGGGCGAGCGACTTCGTTCCTGCCGGCAGCTCGCTCCAGCCGAGGTGTGGGTTGACGTTGCCGGCGAACGCCGTTCCCGACGCGCCTTCGAGACGGCCGGACGCGAAGTCCGGCGGGATGCGCTCGCCGTTCAGCCAGCTGTCGCTCCAGAGTTTCATGGTCTTCCTCGCTGCAAGACGGTGCGCGGCGCCGACGCCGGCGCGCGGGTGTTCAAACGCCCCAGACGACGTCGGCACGCTCGGCGAGCGAGCGCCGCATCATCTCGAGCATCGGCCAGGCGCGCTGCTGCAGGCCGACCGCCTCGGCGCCGTTGTTGTCGTCGTCGGCGTCGCCGCGCCCGGCATCGCGCTTGGCGAGCTCGGCGGCGGCGATCGCTTCCTCAAGCGAGCGGATCGCCTGCGGCAGCGCTGCCGCCTCGATGATTCCCTGCGCCGCCGGCTCGCGGCCGAGGATGCGCAGGATCTGGTCGCCGACCGGCTTCATCATGAGGAGGTCGGCATCGGCCTTCGACTTGAAACGGTACATTGGGGAGCGCGGTCTCAGCGCGGTGGATACATGTAGCCGCGATTGAACGGATACGACGATTGTGCGCCGCGCATCGGCCCCGACTCGACATCGCCGCTGCGGCGCGCGCCGAGGATCTGGTAGAGCGCGAGCCAGCCGCGCTCGAAGCACATCGCGCTGCCGGCGAGGTAGAGCCGGTAGGCGCGCAACGCGGTGTCGGTCGTGACCTTGCGCGCCGTGTCGAGCTGCGCTTCGAGCGCGTCGCTCCACGCCCAGAGCGTGCGCGCGTAGTGCGGGCGCAGGTTCTCGATGTCAAGCGGCTCGAGGCCGCCGTCAGCGGTCTGCTCGAGGACGTGCGAGACATGCTCGAGCTCGCCGCCCGGGAAGATGTACTTCTCGATGAAATCGCCGAGCCCGGAGCCGAGCTGCGGATTGCGCGTGCCCCCGGCGGTGATGCCGTGGTTCAGCAGCAGGCCGCCCGGCTTCAGCAGGCGGCGGATTTTGGCGAAGTACTCAGGCAGCTGCGCCCGGCCGACGTGCTCGAACATGCCGACCGAGGCGATCTTGTCGTAGGGCTCGCTCTCGTCGAGATGGCGATAGTCGAGCAGCTCCATCCGCACGCGCCCGCCGAGGCCGCGCTCGGCAATCATCTTGTTGGCATGCGCGTGCTGGTTCTTGCTGAGCGTGATGCCCTGGGCGCGGACGCCGTAGTGCTCCGCCGCGAACAGCAGCAGGCCGCCCCAGCCGGCGCCGATGTCGAGAAAGCGGTCGCCGTCCTTCAGCATCAGCTTCCTGCAGATGTGCTCGAGCTTGGCCTCCTGCGCCTCGGCGATCGACATCGCCGGATCGCGAAAATACGCGCACGAATAGACCCGCCTGGGGTCGAGCCAGAGGGCGTAGAAATCGTCCGAGACGTCGTAGTGGAACTGGACCTGCTTGGCGTCGGTTTCCGGGCGGTGGCGCCGGCGCGAGCGCGTCATCCGCGCGGCGTGGCGAATCCAGGCGAGCGGCGCCGGGGCGGCGCCGTGCGGCTGGGTCGGATCGCCCGGCATCAGCTCGGCGGCCGCCGCCATCAGCTCGCGCATGCCGCCGTCGACGTCGACCCGGCCCTCGACGTAGTCCTCGCCGACCTTGCCCACCTGCCCCGTCGCGAGGTGGGTCAGCGGCGAGAGTTCGTTCAGGCGCAACGTGACTGCGGAGTCCTGGCGGCCGATCCGCCGGCCGCCCGGCAGGACGACGGCGATGGGAAGGCTGAGGGCACCGAGGCGCTGCTCGAGGACACCGGCGATCGCGGACATGGCTGGCGTGGCGAGGAGTCGTGAATTCCTCCACTGTAGCGAGGTCGCGCCGCCGATGCGCTACCGGGGATCCCGGACTGCCGGGCGAGCGACGGCCTCCGGCCGGCCGCGCCGCCGCGCCTCAGGACAAACCCGACGACGCCAGCCGGAACGTGAACACGCGGCCGATCGGCCGGCCGCGGCTGAGCTGCGGCAGCGTCGCCCGCTCGAGCAGGGCACCCGAGCGCAGGCGCAGGGTGTCGGTCGCGCGCAGCATCGGGTCGGCCTCGATCTCGGCAAGGCGCCGGACGTACTCCGCCGGGCTCTCGACGCGGCCGCGCATCCAGTCGAACACCTCGTCGTCGGCGCGCAGCAGCAGCATCTCCTCGGGCAGCTCCCAGTGCGCCGAGAAGCGGCGATTGAAATTGCGGATCTGGCCGGCGAGATCGATCACGAGGACGCCGTCGGCGATCGACTCGAGCGTCGCCGCGAGCTCGGCGGTGCTGGCGGCGGCCGCCGCCTCGATCCGCATCTGCTCGCTGCGGTCGTAGAGGGCGACGACGTAGAGCGCGTTGCCCGGCGCCGGCTCGATGCGACTGACGCGGCGAACGACCGGCACCGCCTCGCCGCCGGCGCGCGTCACGAACGAGTCCGAGAGGATGTGGGCGGTGCCGCCCTTGTCGGCGACGCGCTGCCAGAACGCCTCGTCCTCGGGAGTCGCCGCGGTCGCGAGCATGTCGCGGCCGACCAGCTCGGCCGGATCGATGCCGAGCAGGCGGCCGGCGGCGCCGTTCGCGGCGACGATGCGCAGCCCCTCGGGCTCGACCAGGCAGACTGCCTCCAGCATCGCCTCGATCAGCGCCGGCCAGGTGCGGCGTGCCGCTTCCGCGACGCTGAACGGATCGACGGGCAGCGGGTTGTTCATTCGTCGTCGTCGGTGCCGGTCCGCGAGGGCTCGAAGAAATACGTCACCCGCGTGCTCGGTTGCAGGTAGTCGATCGCGGTCGGCGGCATCTGCTGGATGCGGACGCTGCGCCGGATGCCGAGCCCCGCGACGGACTCGAGATCGAGCACGAGCGCCTCGTCGCGCGGCGTCGCCGGCGCGTGGACGATGACGCTCGGCTTCAACGGCCTCGTCGAGTTGACGGCGACGACCAGCCCGTAGCGGTCGTCGGTGAGCTGCACCATCGAGCCCGGCGGATAGACGCCCATCATCTTGATGAAGGCGCCGAGGATCGAGGTGTCGTACTTGCTTCGGCCCTGCGCGAACAGCAGCGAAAGCGACTCGTGCGGCGATAGCGCACGCGCCAGCACGTGCGGGTTGCAGAGGTTGTCGTAGCGGTCGACGAGCGCCACGATCCGTGCCGCCATCGTCATCCGGTCGCTGTTGAGCTGGTCGGGAAAGCCGCTGCCGTCGGCGTGCTCATGGTGTTGCGCGATCACCGCCGTCGCGCCCGCTGACAGCCCCATGCGCTTGGCCTGCACCACGCCGGCTTCGACGTGCTCCTGGTAGACGCGCAGCTCGTTCGGCGAGAAGTTGTCCTCGCGATGGCGAAGCCGCGTCGGCAGCTCGAGCTTGCCGACATCGTGCAGCATCGCGCCGACGCCGAGGTCCTGCATCTCCTCGTCGATGAAGCCGAAGCAGCGTCCCATCAGGAGCGAGATCACGCCGACGTTCATCGCGTGCATCGACGCCCTGTCGCCGGCGCCCTCGACAAGCATCCGGATGCACAGGTCCTGCTCGCCGATCATCTTGCCGGTGATCGCCCGCGACAGCGCCTCTGCCTGCGCGCGGGCTTCGGCCGGCTTGCTGTGGACGAGCTCGAGCGTCTGCTTGCAGGTCCGCGCCGCCTCGGCGTACTGGCGCGTGCAGCGCTGATCCGCAGCGCGCTGGCGGGCGAGCTTTCGCTGCCGCTCCGCCTGAGCGCGCTGGCGCGCGTGGGTCGCTGCGTCGACAACGTTGTCCTCGATCAACGGGGTGTAGGGAACGGTGTCGGCCGAGTCGACATCGCCGCCGAGGCCTGAATCGTTGGCGGCGTCGCCGGCGCGCACCGGCAGCGGCCCCGGCAGCGTCGTCGCCGGCCCGGGCTCGACGCCGGCGGCGTCGCTCTGCTGCGGGCTCCAGCGCACCGTGCGCAGGCCGAGCGAGCGGATCGTCGCCAGTTGCGCCGCAGTCGCGATGCGAAAGCTGCTGAGCGGGAACGGGTGCGACATCCAGCCGATGTCCAGGTGGACGAACATGCCGACCCGCAGGTCGCGAACGTCGATCTGGTCGGTGGGCGGATGGGCGGTCTTCATGGCCGTGCCGGAGCGCGGGGCCTGCGGGGATGACGAGTTATCGGCGGCCCCCGGGCGAGCTTGACGGCCGCCGTCCGTGCCGGATCGCACGGACTGCAGACCGTCCGGTCGCCCCTAGAGCACCTCGAAGAAGCGCATCTCGACGGTGCTCGGCCGCCGCACGCCGACGCCGACGAAGACGCGCTCGGCGATCCAGGCGAGCGCCGGCGCGCTCGCCTCGAAGCGCGGCACGCAGCGGAAGTAGACCTCGCCAGGATCGACCGGCTCGCCAAGCACGAGGCGCGCCATCACCGCTGCGGGCGCGGTGCGGACGGCGTCGTTGTGGACGTAGATGTAGTCGCCGGCGTTGGTCTCGAGGACGTACCGCGCCTCGAGTCGCGCCATCGTCTCGCTGGTGACGAGCTGAAAGTCGGCGCCGCCCGGGAGGACACGGGCGCTGAAGTCGCGCCCCTTGCATCGCCCGCCGACGATCGGAATCACGCGGCGCAGCCCGCCAGCGACGCGGCCGACCTCGATCGCCGCACCGACCTCGACCTCAAGGTCGGCGAAGTGCGCCAGCGCCGGCGGCGCGAGCGGATCGGCAGCGCCGGCGTGCGCGATGCCTTGCGGGTCGATCGAGCTCACGCAGCGAGCGTACGCCATCCGTCGTCGCGCTGCCCCCTACACTCGGCCCGCGGCGAACGCGAATCCGACGCCGCGAACGTCGGTCATGCGAATCCTCATCCTCGGCGGCGGCCTCTTCCTCGGCGTCACGATTCTCGACACCGCGCTGGCCGAGGCGCGCGCGGCGAAGGTCGACACGTGACGAGGACGCAGGTTGCGATCGTCGGCGCCGGCCCCGCCGGGCTGCTGCTCGGCGCTTTGCTCGCGGAGGCCCGGGTCGACACCGTCATCCTCGAGCAGCGCTCGGCCGACTACGTCCTCGGCCGGATCCGCGCCGGCGTCCTCGAGCAGGTGACCGTCGACCTGCTCGATGCCGCCGGCGCCGGCGCGCGCCTGCATGCGGAAGGGCTGCCGCACAACGGCATCGAGCTCTGCTTCGCCGGTAAGCGCCACCGCATCGACATGCACCGGCTGACCGGCGGCAAGCGCGTCACCGTGTACGGGCAGACCGAAGTCAC
>DASXIP010000762.1:0-1599 GCA_036497875.1 Caldimonas sp. | reverse complement strand
GCGATGCCGAGCGCAGGCACGGGACCCCAGCCGAAGATGAAGAGCGGCGAGAGCGGAACGAGGACGACGATACCGAGGCAGACCGCGAGCGACGGCACGAGCATGTTGCCGGTGCCGCGAATGACGCTGGCGAGTGCGTTGAGCAGCCAGACGAGGACATTGCCGGCGAAGACGACGTTCGAATACGAGAGCGCGGCCTCGAGCGAAGCGCCTTCGCCGCCCATTGCGGCGTAGATCGGCCTGCCGAACGCGAGGAAGACGGCGGAGGTAGCGACGCCGAGCGCGAGGTTGACGAGGATCGCGTGCAGCACGAGCGCATCGGCATCGGCGCGCCGGCCGGCGCCGAGCGCGCGCGCCAGCGCCGACGAGATGCCGCCGCCGATCGCTCCGGCGGAGAGCATCTGCATCATCATGAAGCCGGGGAAGACGAGCGCCATGCCGGCGAGCGCGTCGGTGCCGAGGCGCGAGACCCACCAGGTCTCGATCAGGCCGGTCGACGCTTGCGCGGTCATGACGAGGACGTTCGGCCAGGCCATCCTGAGCAGCGTCGGCACGATGGCGCCGTGCAGCAGGCGGCGCGTCCGCGGGTTCATTGCCGAGTCGGCCGCCGGCGCGGCGCCGGGCGTAGCGGCCGGCTGCGTAAGCACGGCGACGGTTGCGACGCTGCTCACGTGCGCGCTGCCTTGGCCGGCGCGGCGGCGCGCACCGCCGGCCGCGCGAACACGCCCGCGTAGCGCTTGGCGACGGCGTGGCCGGGCGCCGCGAAGTGCTTCCTGCCGAACGCGACGAGCTCGACGAGCACCGGATGAAAGTCGCGGCCGCGTGCGGTGAGGACGTATTCGTCGCGCGGCGGCCGCTCCTGATAGCGGCGCCGCTCGAGCATGCCGGCCTCGACGAGGGTGCCGAGGCGGCGCGCCAGCATGTTCGGCGCGATGCCGAGGCTCTGCTGGAAGTCGTCGAAGCGCGTCACGCCGGCGAATGCATCGCGCAGGATCAGCATGCTCCACCACTCGCCGACGTGCTCGAGGCTGCGCGCGATCGGGCACGGCATGTCGGCGAAGCTCTTGCGTTGCATGAGCGGATGCTAGCGACGTCGCGTTCACGATGCAAGCGACGCGCTCTGCTTCGGCCGTGCCGCAGCGTCGCCGATACTGGCGACCCGCCGACTTTCCGGAGAACGTCGTGCCGGCCGAAACGCCGCCTGTTCGCACCGATGTGCGTCGCCTGTCGAGCGTCGGCGAGGTCGAGATCGCCGCACTGGCGACGCTCCTCGTCGACTGCGTCGACGGCGGCGCCTCGGTCGGCTTCATGCAGCCGATCGATGTCGCCCGCGCGACGGCATACTGGCGCGGCGTCGCCGCCGCGGTCGAGCGCGGCGAGCGCGCGCTCCTCGTCGCCGACGCCGGCGAGCGCGGCATCGTCGGCACGGTGCAGGTCGTCGTCGCGCAGCCTGAGGAACAGGCGCATCGCGGCGACATCTCGAAGATGCTGGTGCGGCGAAGCGCGCGCCGCGCCGGCATCGGCGCCGCGTTGATGCGGGCTGCCGAGGCGCTGGCGCGCGAATCCGGCAAGTCGCTGCTCGTCCTCGACACCGCGAGC
>DASXIP010000761.1:0-5101 GCA_036497875.1 Caldimonas sp. | reverse complement strand
CCCTTGTCGAAATAGTTCTTGAGCGACGCCAGGTAGCCGACCGGGGCGTCGAGCCAGACGTAGAAGTACTTGCCGGGCGCGTCGGGGATCTCGATCCCGAAGTACGGCGCGTCGCGGCTGATGTCCCAGTCGGCGAGGCCGCCGTGACCGTGCTCGTCGACCTTGAACCACTCGCTGATCTTGTTGAGCACCTCGGGCTGCAGGCGCCCGGGTTCGCGCGTCCAGCGCTTCAGGAAGTCGAGGCAGCGCTGCGACGAGAGCTGGAAGAAGTAGTGCTCGCTATTTTTCAGGATCGGCGGCGCGCCGCTGAGCGTCGAATAGGGATTCGTCAGATCGGTGGGCGTGTAGACCGATCCGCAGACGTCGCAGTTGTCGCCGTACTGATCCTTCGCGCCGCACACCGGGCACTCGCCCTTGATGTAGCGATCGGGCAGGAACATCGACTTCACCGGATCGAAGAACTGCTCGACGGTCTTCACCGAGATCAGGCCTTCCTTTCTCAGCTGCAGGTAGATGTCGCGCGCGAGCTCGTGGTTCTCGGCACCGTCGGTCGAGTGCCAGTTGTCGAACGAGATGTGAAAGCCGTCGAGATAGGGCTTGCGGCCGGCGGCGATCTCGGCGATGAACGCCTGCGGCGCCTTGCCGGCCTTCTCGGCGGCGATCATGATCGCCGCGCCGTGGGCGTCGTCGGCGCAGACGAAGTGCACCTGGTTGCCGCGCATGCGCTGGAAGCGCACCCAGATGTCGGCCTGGATGTACTCCATCATGTGGCCAATGTGGAAAGGCGCGTTGGCGTAGGGTAGCGCCGTGGTGACGAAGAGCTTGCGGGGCATCGTGCAATTGATAGCGAACCCGGGATTCTAGGGACCGCGTCGCTGCTCGACCGGGTGCCTGCGCTATAACCGTCGTTCGACAACGCACCGCGTCCTCCGCTATTCGCATGGCCATTCAAGAATCCGCACTGCTCCAGGCCCTGCAGGCCGTCGTCGACCCCGAGACGGGGCGCGACCTCGTCTCGACCAAGCAGGTGAAGAACCTGCGCATCGATGGCGGCGACGTCGCCTTCGACGTCGAGCTCGGCTATCCGGCGCGCTCGCAGTTCGACGCCCTGCGCAGGACGCTGATCGCCGCCGTGCGTGGCGTTCCCGGCGTCGCCAACGTCAGCATCAACGTGGCGTCGAAGATCGTCGCTCACGCGGTGCAGCGGGGCGTCCAGCTGCTGCCGAGCGTCAAGAACATCGTCGCCGTCGCATCGGGCAAGGGCGGCGTCGGCAAGAGCACGACCGCGGTCAACCTCGCGCTCGCCCTCGCCGCCGAAGGCGCTGCGGTCGGCATCCTCGACGCCGACATCTATGGCCCGAGCCAGCCGATGATGATGGGCATCGAGGGCCGGCCGGAATCGAGCGACGGCAAGACGATGGAGCCGATGGAGAACTACGGCGTCCAGGTGATGTCGATCGGCTTCCTGGTCGAGCAGGACAACCCGATGATCTGGCGCGGGCCGATGGTGACGCAGGCGCTCGAGCAGTTGCTGCGCCAGACCAACTGGGCCGGCCTCGACTACCTGATCGTCGACCTGCCGCCGGGCACCGGCGACATCCAGCTCACGCTCTCGCAGCGCGTGCCGCTGACCGGCGCGGTGATCGTCACGACGCCGCAGGACATCGCTCTGCTCGACGCCAGGAAGGGCATCCGCATGTTCGAGAAGGTCGGCGTTCCGATCCTCGGCATCGTCGAGAACATGGCGGTGCACGTGTGCGAGCAGTGCGGCCACGTCGAGCACATCTTCGGCGCCGACGGCGGCAAGCGCCTCGCCGCCGAGTACAAGGTCGACTATCTCGGCGCGCTGCCGCTCAACCTCTCGATCCGCGTCCAGGCCGACGGCGGCCGGCCGACGGTGGTGAGCGATCCCGACGGCGAGATCGCCGGCCTCTACAAGCGCGTCGCACGCAAGGTGGCGGTGAAGATCGCCGAGCGCGCCAAGGACTTTTCGGCGAAGTTCCCGACCATCAGCGTCTCGAACACGTGAGCCGGCGCGGCCGATTGGCGGGGCCCGACGCCGGAGCAGGCGCCTCTTGAATCTGCTCGACGCCATGCGCTATCTGGCGGCGCTCGACCAGCACCGCCACTTCGGCCGCGCCGCGAGCGCGTGCCACATCACCCAGCCGGCGCTCTCGAACGCGCTGCGTGCGCTCGAGGAGCAACTCGGCGTCGCGATCGTTCGCCGCGGCCGCAGCTACGAGGGGCTGACGCCGGAGGGCGAGCGCGTCCTCGAGACGGCACACCGGATGCTGCGCGAGCACGAGACGCTGCGCCAGCACCTGCACAGCAGCGCCGACGACCCGCGCGGCACGATCGTGATCGGCTCGGTGCCGACGGCAGTGCCGGTCGCCTCGCGCTTTGCCGCCCGCCTGCAGGCGCGCCACCCCGGCATCCTGCCCGTCGTCCGCTCGCTGGCATCGCCCGAAATCGAGTCCGGGATCGACAACCTCTCGCTCGATCTCGGTCTCGGCTACACCGAGCGCATGAGCCGGCGTGCCGGGCGGCTCGAAGCGGTGCCGCAGTACGTCGAGAGCTACTACCTGCTGCGCCGGAGCCAGGCGAAACCGGGCGGCAGCGCCGTGCGCCTCGGCGCGCCGATGACCTGGCGCGAAGCGGCGACGTATCCGCTCTGTCTGCTGACCCCGGAGATGCACAACCGCAGCATCGTGGACGGTGCCTTCCGCGATGCCGGCGTGACCGTGCGGCCGGCGATCGAGACCAATGCGGTCGTTGCGATCGTGCTGAGCGTGCTCGATGGCCAGGTCAGCGCCGTCGTGCCGGGTTCGCTGCTGACGCTCGCGCACGCCCATCCCGAGCTCGAGGCGCAGCCGTTGCTCGCGCCCGACGTGCGCACGCCGATCGGCTTCATGGTCGCGACGAGCACGCGACCGGCGTTGGCGCTCGCCGCCGCGTTGCGCCTCGCGCGTGACCCGGCCTGGCTCATCTCCGCCCGTGCCCTTGGCGCGCTGGGGCCGGCGCCCACTCTCGCGCCGACTCGCGAAGGTCCGACGGCGAACGCCTCATGAGCGCTTTCTCGCACGATCATTCCCGCGGCGAATCGCGACGTTCGCCGATTGAATTGGACGCCGGCGGCGGCGTTCATCGATAGTCGCCCTCGTCACCAGCTCGATGCGGGAATCGCAGCTCGGCCTCGGCCTGCCGCGCATGCAGGTGTACAACCAGACCATCCACAGCCTTCGAACGAAGGGGCGGGAATCGGCGAATGGCCGTCACGGAACAGCGGGGTGAAAGCGCAGCGGGGACGGTGGTCGGTACCGCCAGCGTCGACGATCTGCGCCTGCGCATCAAGCGCAAGAGCCGTCTGAAAGGGCGCCAGACCGACGAGACATCGCTCGCCGAGGTGCGCGAGCTGCTGGGCGAGCGCCCCGCAGACGGTTGGCCGCGGCATCGGCTGATCGAGCACCTGCACCTCGTCAACGATCGCTACCGGGGCCTGCACGAGCGGCATCTGGTCGCGCTCGCGAGCGAGACGAACGTGCCGATGGCCGAGGTGTTCGAGGTCGCGACCTTCTACCACCACTTCGACGTTCGCGGCGATGGCGAGACGCCGCCTGCGCTGACCGTTCGCGTCTGCGACGGCCTGAGCTGCGAGATGGCGGGCGCGCGCGATCTTCTCGAGCGCCTGCCGGCGCTTCTCGGCGCCGACGTCGCAGTGATTGCCGCGCCGTGCATCGGCCGCTGCGAGCAGGCGCCGGTTGCGGTCGTTCATCAGTATCCGGTGCCGCGTGCCGATCTGGCCGCGGTCGAGGCGGCGGTGCGCGGCAACCGGATCGCTCATCCGGCCGGCAACGGCGACGCCGACTTCGCGCCGGCGGAGTTGGCCGAGCAGAGCGTCAGCGAGCGCGAAGCCGACATCGCGCCGGCGTTCGTCGATCACGCGAGCTACGTCGCGGCCGGCGGCTACGCGCTGGCGGCCGAGGTCATCGGCGGCGGCCGCGAGCCTGAGGCCGTCATGAAGATGCTCGAGGCCTCGGGCCTGCGCGGCCTCGGCGGCGCCGGCTTCCCGGCCGGCCGCAAGTGGCGCATCGTTCGCGAGCAGCCGGCGCCACGCCTGATGGCCGTCAACATCGACGAGGGCGAGCCCGGCACGTTCAAGGATCGCACCTATCTCGAGCGCGATCCGCACCGTTTCCTCGAGGGCATGCTGATCGCCGCGCACATCGTCGGCATCGACGCCTGCTACATCTACCTACGCGACGAGTACCACGGCTGCCGCGAGCTGCTCACGGCCGAGCTGGCGAAGCTGCAGCGGGCGGCAGCGTTCGCCCTGCCGCACATCGAGCTGCGCCGGGGCGCCGGCGCGTACATCTGCGGTGAAGAGTCGGCGATGATCGAGAGCATCGAGGGCCAGCGCGGCGAGCCGCGTCTGAGGCCGCCGTACATCGCGTCGATCGGCCTCTTCGGCCGACCGACGCTCGAGCACAATTTCGAGACGCTGTACTGGGTCCGCGACATCGTCGCGCGGGGCCCGGAGTGGTTCGCGGGCTTCGGCCGCCACGGCAGGAAGGGCCTGCGCAGCTTCAGCGTCAGCGGCCGCGTCCGGCGGCCCGGCGTCAAGCTGGCGCCGGCCGGCATCACGCTGAACGAGCTCGTCGCCGAGTACTGCGGCGGCATGGCCGACGGTCACGCGCTGTACGGCTATTTGCCCGGCGGCGCCTCGGGCGGCATCCTGCCGGCGAGCCTGGCCGACATTCCGCTCGACTTCGACACGCTGCAGCCGCATGGCTGCTTCATCGGCTCGGCAGCGGTGATCGTCCTCGGTCATCATGACCGCGCTCGCGACGCCGCCCTGAACATGATGAATTTCTTCGCCCACGAGAGCTGCGGTCAGTGCACGCCGTGCCGCGTCGGCACCGACAAGGCGGCGCAGCTCATGACCGCGCCGGTCTGGGACTCGGGCACGCTCGAGGACCTCAGCCAGGTGATGATCGACGCCTCGATCTGCGGCCTCGGCCAGGCGGCGCCGAACCCGATCCGCAGCGTCGAGAAGCACTTCGCGCACGAGATCTCGGCGAGCGGGGCGACGCCGTGAACGCGC
>DASXIP010000760.1:0-5186 GCA_036497875.1 Caldimonas sp. | reverse complement strand
TCGGGTCCGTCACCCGCGAGCCGCCCTGGCCGTAGCCGGTGCAGGTGCCGGCCAGCGGCGGCGCCGCGGCGGCGATCGGGCACTTGACCGAGCTGCCGTTGAAGCCGACCTCGGCTGGCGTGATCACGATGCCGAGCGAAGCCGCGACGTTCTCGACCCAGATCTTGCCGAGCGGATTGGCATCGGGTGCGCCGTTGCTCGTCTCGTTGGTGGTGAACTTGCCGCCGAAGAACGGCGGCTGGCCGTTGCCGGTAAGCGAGGTGGCTGGCGAATACGCGCCGACGTCGCTCAGGCTGTCGCCGAACGAAACGACCGCCGTGAAGCTGCCCTTGGTGGTGGGTGCACCCGAAGGCGAGCCGGTGCCGGGGACGTCCGGGTCGCCGCCGCCGCACGCGGCGAGCAGCAACGCGGAGAAGATCCAGGAGCCCAGGGTGCGAAATGCTTTCATTGAGACCTCGACGGTGCGGGTGATCCGGGTCGGCCACTCTTCAAGCCGAACTTGGCGCGGGCTCGAGCAATCGGCAAGCCAGCATCGACGTCGACCGACGAGCTGTCGCCAACCGCAGACGACATCACTCCGGCGCACTTTGCTAGAGTGGGTGCGTGGACCGATTCCGTCGCCGACTGAAAGCGCTTGCTTCGATCGCGCTCGTCGCTTTCGTGGGACTGGCGCTGGCGCCGACGATCTCGCGGGCGCTGCTCCTCGGCGATAGCGCTCCGCCGCACGGTGCCGGCAGTGAGCAGCAGATGGCCGGGATGGCGCCGGCGCATCACCATCACGGCCACGACCACCAAGCAGGCTTCACGCCACCTCCTCCCGCCGAGCATCGGCACTCGCTGGACCACTGCGCCATGTGCCTGGTGGCAGGCTGCGCCTTCGCGTTCGACGCGACGCCGCAAGCGTTCGCCGTGCAGGATGTCGGCCGCGAGCACGTCACCCTGGCGGCAAGCGTCGTGCCGCGCTGGAACGACGACTGGTCGCCGGCGACTTCGCGCGGGCCGCCCTTCATCGCCTGACGGTACGCGGCGCGAGCGGTCTGAAGACGCTCGCGCTGCACGTTCGCGCCGCGACATCGCGGCCCTGACGTCGACCGTCCGCGCGCAGGTTCAGCAGGCTTTCCCGATCCGATCGTTCATCGCGATCGGATCGCAGTCGTGTCTGGAGTGGCCGGATCGTCGACGCCCCCTTCGATGAAAGCCTGTCATGACTGTCTCGATCCCTCCGCCGGCCGCGCGTCGGCCTCCGCCGCCGCGGCGAACGTTTCGCCCGGGCATTGCACTGCTCACGGGCGTGAGCACGCTCAGCTTCGTTCCTGCCGACCCGGCGTTCGCCCACGGCTTCGCGGGTAAACGCTTCTTCCCCGCGACGCTGGCCACCGACGATCCCTTCGTCGCCGACGAGCTGTCGCTGCCGACGATCGCGAGCCGGCGGACGGCCGATGGCACGCTTGAGCAGAGCGCATCGATCGACTTCAGCAAACGCATCAGCAACGACTTCGGGATCGGCCTCGGAGCGAGCTACGTCCGCCTGCGTCCGGCCGATGGCCCGGTGCAGAACGGCTTCGATAACTTTGCGCTCAACGCGAAATACCTGTTCTACCGAAGCGACGAGCACGAGACGCTGCTTTCGGTGGGCGTCGACTGGGACGTCGGCGGCTCCGGAGCCAAGCGCATCGGGGAGTCGTTCAGCACGGTCAGCCCGACGCTTTTCTTCGGCAAGGGCTTTGGCGATCTCCCGGAGTCTGCAAGATTCCTTCGCCCGTTCGCGCTCACCGGCAGCGCGGGGATCGGCATCCCGAGCCGCAGCAGCTCGACCACGACCGACGACAGCGGCAACGCCGAGACCGAGCAGCATCCGAACGTCCTTCAGCTGGGGTTCGCTCTGCAATACAGCCTTCCCTACCTGCAGTCGTTCGTGAAGGACGTCGGCCTGGGCGAGCCCTTCAACAAGATCATCCCGGTCGTCGAGCTTGCCCTGGAAAAGCCGCTCAATCGCGGCGGCGGACCCTGGACCGGCACGCTCAACCCGGGCGTCCTCGTGCCCGGCAAGTTCATGCAGTTCGGCATCGAGGCGGTGATCCCGGTCGGCAAGGCGGGCGGCAAGACCGGCGTCGTCGCCCAGCTCCACTTCTTCCTCGACGACCTCTTTCCGACCACGGTCGGCAAGCCGCTTCTGGGCCGCTGAAATGAAGGTCGCACGCTGGATCGCATCGATGTCGGCGGCCGTGGCCGCGGGATCGGCGTGGGCGCACGCGTTTCTCGACCATGCCCAGCCCCCCGTCGGCAGCGTCGTCCATGAAGCGCCGGCTCGGGTCGAGGTCTGGTTCTCCGAGGATCTCGAGCCGGCGTTCAGCACGCTGAAAGTGCTGAACGCCGCGGACCAGCAGGTGGACCGGATGGACAAGTCGGTCCCCGGCAGCGACAGGAGCCGGATGAGCGTCTCCCTGAAAGCTCTGCCGCCGGGCAAGTACCGCGTGCGGTGGCGTGCGGTGTCAGTCGACACGCATGTCACCCAGGGCGACTTCACGTTCGAGATCGCGCCCTAGCCTCGTCGCACCCACCATGGACGCAATCTTCGTGATCGTGCGGGCCGTCCACATCGGCGCGCTGGTCGTGCTGACCGGCGGCCTCGTCTTTGCGATCTCGATCGCAGGCGCGGCGGGCGACGGCAGCGAGGGTGGATGGAACCGCACCTCGAGGCGCTTCTCGGCGCTCTGGCTGCTCCTCGCGATCGGCTCGGGTCTGGCGTGGCTCGGCCTCGAGGCGGAGACGATGAGCGGGCAGCCTCTAGCGCAAGCCCTCGGTCGCGAGACACTCGGCACCGTGCTCGCCGAGTCCGACTTCGGCCAGGTCTGGCTGACGCGGGGAGCGCTGTCGCTCGGCCTGGCCGCGCTCCTCGCCGTCGCCGCGCGACCGTCGCCGACGGCAAGGCGCGGCGTGCTCGTGCTCTGCACGATCGTCGCCGCAGCGCTGCTCGCAAGCCTCGCTCTGGTCGGCCACGCGAACGCCGAGCATGGCACCCAGCGCGCGATCCATCTCGCTGCCGACGCCGTCCACCTCCTTGCTGCCGGAGCGTGGCTGGGAACGCTGGTTCCGCTGGCAATGCTGCTCGGCCGACGCAGCACCGCCACTGACGGCCCGACGCTCGACGCTGTCGCCGACGCGGTCCATCGGTTCTCGTCGCTCGGGCTGCTCGCGGTCAGCGCGCTGCTCGTCACCGGAATCGTCAACGCCTCGTTCACCGTCGCCACGATCCCGGCGCTGCTCAACACCGACTACGGCCGTCTGCTGCTGTTCAAGCTCGCATGGGTCGGCGGCATGCTCGCCCTTGCGGCGACCAACCGGACCCGGCTGACGCCGTCGCTCGCGGACACCAACCTGGCGCCGTCGGCGCGCGCCGCGGCCGTTGCGCGACTGCGCCGAAGCGCGGTGGCGGAGATTGCGTTCGGCCTCGCCATCGTGGTCGTCGTCGGCGTGCTGGGAAGGACGATGCCGGCGTCGCATTCGTCGGCGATGGCGCCGACGATGCGCATGCATTGAGAAGCCCCCGACGGCGGCCCGCGTCGCTCGCGCCGCTACGACTCCGCCGGCTCGATCGGCTCGTGGCGCTCGCGCACCGTGAGCCAGGCGCCGGCGGCGCCGCAGACCGCGATCAACGCCATGCCGACGAGCGACGTCCGGTCGGGTACCTGCGCGAACACGAGCCAGCCGCCGAGCATCGCGAACGCGATCTGCGCGTAGAGATACGGCGTGAGCGTCGATGCCGGCGCACGCCGGTAGGCGAGGATCAGGAAGAAGTGCCCCACCGTGCCCATGAATCCCATCAGGCCGAGCAACGCCCACCAGCGCCAGCCGTCGAGCTCGGTCCAGACGAAGGGCAGCGCGATCGTGGCGATCAGCGTGCCGACCCAGCCGGTATAGAAGTGCATCGTCAGCGGCTGTTCGGTGCGCGCAAGCCGGCTGGTCAGCACCTGGAACCAGGCGTTGGTGATCACGAGCCCGATCGGCAGCAGGATCGCCCAGCTGAAGACGGTGCCACCCGGTCGCAGGACGACGAGCGTACCGACGAAGCCGCCCGCCACCAGCGCCCACCGCAATGGTGAGACCTCTTCCTTCAGCGTCGTCGCGGCGAGCAGGGTGACGACGAGCGGCGCGATCAGGACGATCGACGTGAATTCGGCGAGCGGCATGTAGCGCAGGCTGAAGAACGCCAGCGTGCTCGACGCCAACAGCAGGCTGCCGCGCAGCAACTGGTAGCGCGGGTGCTCGGTTCTCAGCACCGCGGTGCCGTAGAGCGGCAACAGCACCGCCGTCGTCGCGACGGCCTGGAAGGCGTAGCGAAACCACACCCCCATCAGGATCGGAACTCCGGCCGTCGACAACTTGGTGGCGGTGTCGAGGGTCGAGAAGCACGCGACCGCGAGGACGACGAGGCCGATGCCGGCGAGGATGCGTTCGGATTCGCGGTCGCGGGTGCGGATCGCCACCGCTGCATCGCCACGACGCTCGCCGCTTGCTGCTGATGATTCCAGGCGAGGTCTCCCGAGGTGCGATCGTCAACCCGCTCGCATGGGCGGTGGCCTCATTCTCGTCGAGCCTCGACGCCGATCTCAGTCGGCGACCGTGCAGGTCATCGTGCCGAGCAGCTCGCGGAAGACGATCGTCTGCGGCTCTGGCGCGCTCCGGCATTGCGCGTTGTCGTGCTCGCGTCCCGCCCAGCCGCGGTTGACCGCGCACTCGTTGAGCACCAGCTGCCTGCTTCGGCGCTCCTGCAGGGCGAGAAACTTCTGGCGCACGCAGACGTCGGGCTCGGGCCAAGCCTCGCACTGCCAGCGAAAGCCGCGTTCGTATGCCTCGTATGTCGCGGCGGTCTCGGGCTCGCGGCGCATCCCGCCAGCGCCGCCGCGGCGATGGCGACGGCGATGCGAACCGAGGTCGGGTCGATTGCGTTCACGCAACGATCGTCACGCGGCGCCGGGCGCTGGCAATGAAGCAGGCGTGAAGGCGTCGAACCGACCCGTCCTCGCGCCCGGCGCGGTCAGAGGGGCGACGGCGCCAGCATCGACAATAGGTGTCCGCGAAAGAGGAGCTGTTCGATGAGATGCGTTCTGGCGGGATCCCGCTATTTCGGTGCGACGGTGCTCGAGGCGCTGCGCCGCGAAGAAGGCGTCGAGTTCGCCGCCGTC
>DASXIP010000759.1:0-3191 GCA_036497875.1 Caldimonas sp. | reverse complement strand
CTGGGTCGGCACGCTCAACCCCGGCGTCCTCATCGCCGGCAAGTTCATGCAGTTCGGCATCGAGGCGGTGATCCCGGTCGGCAAGACGGGCGGTAAGACCGGCGTCGTCGCCCAACTGCACTTCTTCCTCGATGACCTCTTGCCGACATCCTTCGGCAAGCCGCTCCTGGGTCGCTGAGGATGAAGATCGCACGCTGGATCGCATCGCTGTCGGCGGCGCTCGTCGCCGGATCGGCGTGGTCGCACGCATTCCTGGACCGCGCCCAGCCGGCCGTGGGCAGCGTCGTTCATGCGGTGCCGACGCACGTCGAGGTCTGGTTCTCCGAGGACCTTGAACCGGCCTTCAGCACGCTGAAGGTGGTCAACGCCGCGGGCACGCAGGTGGACCGGATGGACAAGTCGGTCCCTGGCGGTGACAGGAGCCGGATGAGCGTCTCCCTGAACGCTCTGCCACCGGGCAAGTACCGCGTGCGATGGCGCGCGGTGTCGCTGGACACTCATGTCACCCAGGGTGACTTCACGTTCGAGATCGCGCCCTAGCGTCGCCCCTCGCCATGGACGCAATGTTCGTGATCGTGCGAGCGGTCCACTTCGGAGCGCTGGTGGCGCTGCTGGGCGGCCTCGTCTTCACGGTCTCGATCGCGGGCACAGGTCGCTCGAGCGGCGACGCCATCGGCGGCCGACGGAGCCGCGCCGCGATCGACTCGTCCGCCCTCTGGCTCGCCCTGGCAATGGGGTCGGGTCTGGCGTGGCTCGGCCTCGAAGCCGCCACGATGAGCGGCCAGCCCCTTGGCGAAGCTCTCGGTCGCAAGACGCTGGACACCGTGCTCACGGGGACCGACTTCGGCCAGGTCTGGCTCGCACGCGGTGCGCTGTCCTTGCTCCTGGCTGGACTCCTGGTGCTGGCTTCGCGGCGCTCGCCGACGGCAAGACGCGGGATGCTCGTGCTCGGCGCGATCGCGGCGGCGGCGCTGCTCTCCAGCCTCGCTCTGGTCGGCCACGCGAACGCAGAGCACGGCGCGGCGCGCGCGATCCATCTCGTCGCCGACGCTATCCATCTTCTCGCCGCCGGCGCCTGGCTCGGCGCGCTGATCCCGCTGGCAGCGTGGCTCGGCGCACCGATCGCAGCCGGGAACGGGCGGACGCTCGACGGTGTCGCCGGCGCGGTCCATCGGTTCTCGTCGCTCGGACTGCTCAGCGTCAGCACGCTGCTCGTCACCGGCCTCGTCAACGCTTCCTTCACCGTCGTCACGATCCCGGCACTGCTCGCGACCCGCTATGGCGCGCTGCTGCTGGTCAAGCTCGCCATGTTCGTCGCCATGCTCGCCCTGGCGGCGATTAATCGCCTGCGGCTGACACCGTCGCTCGCAGATGCGGCCGTCGAAGCGTCGGCGCGCGCCGCGATCGTCGCGCGCCTGCGCCGAAACGTCATCGCAGAGGTGGCCTTCGGCGTCGTGATCCTGGTCGTCGTCGGTGCGCTCGGCAGGACGATGCCCGCGGCGCAGGCATCGGCCATGGCGCCGACGATGCCGATGCGCTGAAGGCGCCCCCGCCGCGTCCCGCGTCGCTCGCCCTCTAGGTCTAGGACTCCGCGGGCTCGATCGGCTCGTGGCGCTCGCGCACCGTAAGCCAGGCGCCAGCGGCGCCGCAGACCGCGATCAGGGCCATGCCGACGAGCGACGTCCGGTCGGGCACCTGCGCGAATGCCAGCCAGCCGCCGAGCATCGCGAAGGCGATCTGCGCGTAGAGGTACGGCGTGAGCGTCGATGCAGGGGCGCGCCGATAGGCGAGGATCAGCAAGAAGTGGCCCACCGTCCCCATGAAGCCCATCAGGCCGAGCAGCGCCCACCAGCGCCAGCCGGCGAGTTCGGTCCAGACGAAGGGCAGCGCGACGGTGGCGATCAGCGTGCCGACCCAGCCGGTATAGAAGTGCATCGTCAACGGCTGTTCGGTGCGCGCGAGCCGGCTGGTCAGGACCTGAAACCAGGCGTTGGTGATCACCAGCCCGATCGGCAGCAGGATCGCCCAGCTGAAGACCGTGCCACCGGGCCGCAGGACGACGAGCGTACCGACGAAGCCGCCCGCCACCAGTGCCCACCGCAACGGCGAGACCTCTTCCTTCAGCGTCGTCGCCGCGAGCAGGGTGACGACGAGCGGCGCGATGAGGACGATCGACGTGAACTCGGCGAGCGGCATGTAGCGCAGGCTGAAGAACGCCAGCGTGCTCGACGCCAGCAGCAGGCTGCCGCGCAGCAGCTGGTAGCGAGGATGCTCGGTGCGCAGCACCGCGGTGCCGTAGAGCGGCAGCAGCACCGCAGTCGTCGCGACCGCCTGGAAGGCGTAGCGAAACCACACGCCCATCAGGATCGGCACGCCGGCGGTCGACAGCTTGGTCGCAGTGTCGAGCGTTGCGAAGCAGGCGACGGCGAGGACGACGAGGCCGATGCCGGCGAGGATGCGTTCGGATTCGCGGTCGCGGGTGCGAATGGCGGCGGTCGCGTCACCACGGCGTTCACCGCTTGCTGCTGATGGTTCCAGGCGAGGCCTCCCAAGGTGCGGTCGTCGAACCGCTCGCATTGGCTGTGCGCATTCTCGTTGAGCCTCGACGACGGCCTTCAATCGGCGATCGTGCACGTCATCGTGCCGAGCAATTCGCGGCAGACGATCGTCTGCGGCTGCGGCGCGCTCCGGCATTGCGCGCTGTCGTGCTCGCGCCCTGCCCAGCCGCGATCGACCGCGCAGTCGTTGAGCGCCAATTGCCTCCTTCGGCGATCCCGCAGGGCGAGAAACTTCTGGCGCACGCAGACGTCGGGCTCGGGCCAAGCCTCGCACTGCCAGCGAAAGCCGCGTTCGTATGCCTCGTATGTCGGGGCGGTCTCGGGGCTCGTGGCGCATCCCGCCAGCGCCGCCGCAGCGATGGCGACAGCGATGCGAACCGAGGTCGGGTCGATTGCGTTCGTGCAACGATCGTCACGCGCCGGGCGCTGGCGATGAAGCAGGCGTGAAGGCGTCGTGAACCGACCCGTCCTCGGGCGCGGCGCGGTCAGAGAGGCGACGGCGCCAGCATCGACAATAGGTGTCCGCGAAAGAGGAGCTGTTCGATGAGATGCGTTCTGGCGGGATCCCGCTATTTCGGTGCGACGGTGCTCGAGGCGCTGCGCCGCGAAGAAGGCGTCGAGTTCGCCGCCGTC
>DASXIP010000758.1:0-2760 GCA_036497875.1 Caldimonas sp. | reverse complement strand
TCGCGGATGTAGCCGTGGCCGCCGAAGACCTGCAGGCAGTGCGAGGTCGCGATCCAGGCGTTGTCGGTGAAGAACGCCTTCACGATCGGCGTCAGCAGCGCGACCAGGGCGGCGCATTCCTTCCGTTCGGCGTCGTCGTCGCTCGCGAGCTCGCGGTCGAGGATCAGCGTCGTGAACATCGCCAGCGCCCGGCCGCCCTCGGCGAAGGCGCGCGCCGTGAGCAGCATCCTGCGTACGTCGGGGTGGACGATGATCGGGTCGGCCGGCTGGTCGGGCGCCTTCGGGCCCGAGAGCGAGCGCATCTGCAGCCGCTCCTTGGCATACGCGGCGGCGTTCTGGTAGGCGACCTCGGTCAGGCCGAGCGACTGCATGCCGACGCCGAGGCGCGCCGCGTTCATCATCACGAACATCGCTGGCAGGCCTTTGTTCGGCTCGCCGACCAACGTGCCCTCGGCGCTGTCGAGAACGATTTGCGCCGTCGCGTTGCCGTGGATGCCCATCTTGTGCTCGAGGCCGCCGCACCAGATGGCGTTGCGCTCGCCGAGCGTGCCGTCGGCCTTGACCTTCCACTTCGGCACGACGAAGAGCGAGATGCCCTTCGACCCGCTCGGCGCATCGGGCAGCCGGGCCAGCACGAGATGAACGATGTTGGCGGCCATGTCGTGCTCGCCGGCCGAGATGAAGATCTTGTTGCCGGTCAGCCGGTAGCTGCCGCCGGCCTGCGGCTCGGCCTTGGTGCGAAGAAGGCCGAGGTCGGTGCCGCACTGCGGCTCGGTCAGGCACATCGTTCCGGTCCAATGACCGCTCGTCAGCTTGCCAAGATAGAGGCGCTTCTGCTCGTCGGTGCCGTGCGTGCGCAGGCACTCGTAGGCGCCGTGCGACAGGCCAGGGTACATCGTCCACGCCTGGTTCGCCGAGTTGAGCATCTCGAACAGGCATTGGTTGACGACGTGCGGCAGCCCCTGGCCGCCGAACGCCGGGTCGCAGCTGAGCGCCGGCCAGCCGCCTTCGACGTACTTCGCGTAGGCGTCCTTGAAGCCGGTCGCAGTCTTGACCTCGTGCGTTGTCTTGTCGAGGCTGCAGCCCTCGGCATCGCCGACCGGATTCAACGGCGCGAGCACCTCGCTCGCGAACTTGCCGGCCTCCTCGATCACCGCGTCGATCGTCTCGGCGTCGACGTCGGCGTGCGCGGGCAACTGCTTCAGGGCGCCGACGACATCGAGCACTTCGTGCAGGACAAAGCGCATGTCGCGCAGCGGCGGAGCGTAGGACGGCATGAAATCTCCTGGCGGATGGAATGGATCAGGATGGCGGTGATCAGGCGGCGGCGGGCACCGGACGCCCGGCGCGCGATGGCGCGGCATGGGCGATCAGTCGGTCGAAGGCGGCACGCGCGCGCTCCTCGGCGCCGGCATGGCGGAGGAAACGCGCGTCATGATGGAGCGCAAGAATGAGGCCGTGGATCTCGAACAGCAGCTGGCCGACGTCGGTATCGGCGCGCAGGTGAGCTTCGTCGACGGCGGCGTGGATCGCCCGGTCGAGCGCCTCCTGCCACGTCTGCACCATCGTCACCAGCGCGTCGCGCACGGGCCCGGGGCGGTCGTCGAACTCGACCGCACCGCTGATGTAGATGCAGCCCGAGTCGATCTCGACCGAGACGCGCCGCACCCAGCGATCGAACAGCGCGCGCAGCCGCGGCAGCCCGCGTCCGGCGGCGAGCGCCGGCCGGAACACTTCCTCCTCGAACTTCCGGTGGTACTCGCGAACGACCGAGATCTGCAGTTCTTCGCGCGAGCCGAAGTGGGCGAAGACGCCCGACTTGCTCATGCCGATGACCTCAGCGAGGGCGCCGATCGATAGGCCCTCGAGGCCGTTCTGCGACGCCAGCGCCAGCGCAGCGTCGAGAATGGCGGCACGCGTCTGCTGGCCTTTCTGGAGCTGCCGCGCTGGCGCCGGATCGGCGCGGCGGCCGGCGGTGTCGTCGTGAAGCAGGGAATCCAGGGTCACAGGCAGCGGCAAAGGACGGACATGAAATCGAACGATCGTGCTATTTTGCCGGAAGGTCGTCCGGCAGCCACCGCCCCGCGACGTCTATTCGTGCCGATTTGTGGGGTTTCGGCGGCGGGACGGCCATGAAGATCGCTGTCGTCGGGCTCGGCGCGGTCGGCGGCCTGCTCGCCGCGCGCCTCGCGCGCGCCGGCCACGAAGTCTCGGCATTGGCCCGCGGCGAGACGCTCGAGCGCGTCCGCGCCGGCGGCCTGCAGATCGACAGCGCCGGCACCTCGTTCGCAGTGCCGCTGAACGCAAGCGACGACGCGAGCGGCCTCGGCGTGCAGGAACTGGTCGTGATCGCGGTCAAGGCGCCGGCGCTCGCCGCGGCAGCTCCGGCGATGGCGCCGCTGATCGGCCCGGACACTGTTCTCCTGCCGGCGATGAACGGCGTTCCCTGGTGGTTCCTGCCGTCGGCGCTGCCCGACGAGCCACCGCTCGAAAGCGTCGATCCCGGCGGCCTGCTGCTCGCGCAGCTGCCGCTCGCGCAGGTGCTCGGCTGCGTCGTCCACCTGTCATCGTCGTCGCCGTCGCCGGGGCGAATCCGGCACGGCGTCGGCGAGCGGCTCATCATCGGCGAGCCTGCGGGCGGCAAGTCGGCGCGCCTCGCCGCCGTCGCGGCCGCGCTGACGAGCGCCGGCTTTCGCGTCGAGGCGAGCGACGATGTGAAGAAGGACGTCTGGTACAAGCTGTGGGGCAACATGACGATGA
>DASXIP010000757.1:0-4451 GCA_036497875.1 Caldimonas sp. | reverse complement strand
GTGACGATCGCCGGCGTCCTCCACGAGTACTCGGCGATCGACGGCGTCCAGGAAGACGTCGTCCACATCATGCTGAACCTGAAGGGCGTGGTCTTCCGTCTCCACAACCGCGACGAGGTCACGATCGTACTGAGGAAGGAAGGCGAAGGCCCGGTCACCGCCGGCGACATCCAGACGCCGCACGACGTCGAGATCATCAACCCCGACCACGTCATCGCCAACCTGGCGGCCGGCGGCAAGCTCGACATGCAGATCAAGGTCGAGAAAGGCCGCAGCTACGTCCCAGGCAACCTGCGCCGCTACGGCGACGAGCCGACCAAGTCGATCGGCCGGATCGTTCTCGACGCATCGTTCTCGCCGGTCTCGCGCGTCAGCTACACGGTCGAAAGCGCCCGCGTCGAGCAGCGCACCGACCTCGACAAGCTGGTGATGGAGATCGCCACCAATGGCGCGATCACGCCGGAAGAGGCGATCCGTTCGTCGGCCAAGATCCTGGTCGAGCAGCTCGCCGTGTTCGCGCAGCTCGAAGGCCAGATCGGCGACATGTTCGAGCCAATGCCGAAGACGACGACGCAGTTCGACCCGATCCTGCTGCGCCCGGTCGACGAGCTCGAGCTCACGGTGCGTTCGGCGAACTGCCTGAAGGCCGAGAACATCTACTACATCGGCGACCTGATCCAGCGCACCGAGACCGAGCTGCTGAAGACGCCGAACCTCGGCCGCAAGTCGCTCAACGAGATCAAGGAAGTGCTGGCGTCGCGCGGGCTAACGCTCGGCGCGCGCCTGGAGAACTGGCCGCCCCAGGGCTTGGACAAGAGGTAAAGACGGCCTGAAGGCCGTCGAAGAGGATCGGCCCTCGGGCCGGTCGGTGCACCCGCCAGTACCTGACACGGCTGGCGGTCGACAACAGGAAAGGAAAGCACCATGCGTCACGGACACGGGCTTCGCAAGCTCAACCGCACGAGCGAGCATCGCCTGGCGATGCTGCGCAACATGTGCGTCTCGCTGCTTCGCCACGAGGCGATCAAGACGACCTTGCCGAAGGCCAAGGAGCTGCGGCGGGTCGTCGAGCCGCTGATCACGCTCGCGAAGGAGCCGACGGTCGCCAATCGGCGCCTCGCGTTCGATCGCCTGCGCGATCGCGCGATCGTCACCAAGCTGTTCGGCGAGATCGGCCCGCGCTACCAGGCGCGGCCGGGCGGCTACACGCGAATCCTGAAGATGGGTTTTCGCGTCGGCGACAACGCGCCGATGGCGTTCGTCGAGCTCGTCGACCGGCCGTTGCCGGTCGAACCCGAGGCCGCGCAGGAAGCGTCCTGATCGCGGCGCGCGCCGCGGGCATCGGCGGCGTGGCACGCGACCCCTCTTCGAGGCCCGAGCCATGCCCGAGCCGCTGCTGCGCGTCTCGCATCTGAGGAAGAAGTATGGCGACGCGGTCGTCGTCGACGACCTCTCGCTCGAGATCGCGCCGGGCGAGTGCCTCGGCGTGATCGGCCCCAACGGCGCCGGCAAGACGACGACGATCCGCATCTGCCTCGGCCTCTCGGCTGCCGACGGCGGCACGATCGAGGCGTTCGGCATGCCGCTTCCCGAGCGCGTCCGCGACGCGAAGAAGCGGATCGGTGTCGTCACTCAATTCGACAGCCTCGATCCCGACTTCAACTGCGCCGAGAACCTGCGCGTCTACGGCGCCTACTTCGGCCTTCCGCGGGCGATCATTGCCGAACGCGTCCCCAAACTGCTCGACTTCGCTGCCCTGCAGTCGAAGGCGGGCGCGAAGCCAGGCGAGCTCTCGGGCGGCATGAGGCGGCGGCTTTCGCTCGGCCGTGCGCTCATCAATGACCCCGACCTGCTGCTCCTCGACGAGCCGACGACCGGCCTCGACCCGCAGGCGCGACACCTGATGTGGGAGCGGCTGCAGAACCTGCTTCAGCAGGGCAAGGCGATCCTGCTGACGACGCACTTCATGGACGAGGCCGAGCGCCTCTGCGATCGCTTGATCGTCCTCGACCACGGCAGGAAGATCGCCGAAGGACGGCCGCGCGACCTGATCGCCGAGCATCTCGAGAGCGACGTCGTCGAGGTCTACGGCGACGGCGCGGTCGCTGCCGGGCGTGATCACGCTGCACTCGCCGAGCGTGTCGAGACGAGCGGCGAGACCGTGTTCTTCTACCTGCGCGAGGCCAAGCGGTTGCTCGACGCGCTCGCCCCCGACCACACGATCCGCTATCTGCACCGGCCCGCGAACCTCGAAGATCTCTTCCTCAAGCTGACCGGCCGGCAGATCCGCGACGACGCCTGAACGGAGGACGCCATGCTTGTCTCGCCCTACGCCGTTCCCCATCTCACGCCTCGCTTCTGGCCGGTCGTGATGCGAAACCTGCTGGTCTGGAAGAAGCTCGCCGGCCCGAGCGTTCTCGGCAACATCGCCGAGCCGCTGATCACGCTCGTCGCGTTCGGCTATGGCGTCGGCGCACTGATCGGGACGATCGACGGCCTTCCCTACATCCAATACCTCGCTTCGGGCAGCGTCGCCGCGAGCGCCGCGCTGGCGGCGACCTTCGAAGCGCTCTATTCGGCCTACTCGCGGATGGCGGTGCAGAAGACGTGGGACTCGATCCTCAACGCGCCGATCGCGCTCGACGACATTGTCTTCGCCGAGATGCTGTGGGCGTCGATCAAGTCGCTGTTCTCGTGCGCCGCGATCCTCGTCGTCATCTTCGTCCTCGACATCAGCCGCGCGCCGAGCATGCTGCTTGCGTTGCCGGTGCTCGGCCTGGCGGGGATCACGTTCGCGTCGCTCGCGCTCGTCTTCAATGCGCTCGCCAAGGGTTACGACTTTTTCACCTACTACTTCACGCTCGTCATCACGCCGATGACGTTCCTCTCGGGCGTCTATTTCCCGATCGCGCAGATGCCCGATTGGCTGCAGGCCGTCGCGGCGGCACTGCCGCTGAAGGCCGCGGTCGATCTGATCCGACCGCTCGTCCTGGGCAAGATTCCCGCAGATCCGCTCGTTCCCCTTCTCATCCTCACGGGATACGCGTCCAGCGGCTACTATCTGGCGCTGGTGCTCACCCGGCGTCGGTTCTTCCGCTAGCACACTGCCGTAAGCCGCCTCCGGCCTCAGCCGACCCATGCACATGCAGGCACGTCTCTTCGCTTTGGTCCATGGCGCCCGATCCGTCGCACGACGCGGCGCGGCGCTCTTCTTGCTGGCGCTGCTGGCAACGTTCGCGCTGCAGCCGGCGCACGCCGAAGACGATTTCCTGCCGCCCGAGCAGGCATTCCGCTTCTCGGCGCGACCGCACGACGCCAAGTCGGTCGAGGTGAGCTTCGCGATCGCTCCGGGCTACTACCTCTATCGCGAGCAGTTCAAGTTCGCCGCCAGCGGCGCTGTCCTCGGCGCTGCGGCGATTCCGCCGGGCAAGGTCAAGTTCGACGAGACGTTTCAGAAGAATGTCGAGACCTATCGCAGCGCGGTCTCGATCCTCGTTCCGGTCGAGCAGGCGGGCGCGGAGTTCCGTCTCGTCGTGACGAGCCAGGGCTGCGCCGATGCGGGCCTGTGCTATCCGCCGATGCAAAGCGTCGCGGCGGTCGGTCTCGCCGGATTCGGCGGCGGCGGCAGCGCGCGCATCGAGTCTCCTGGCGGGTCGTCGGAGCCGGCCGTCGCGACGTCGACCGCCGGCACGCAGGCAACGCCGGCGACCGAATCGTCGACGATCGACGCGGTGCTGCGCAGCGGCTCGTTCTGGCCGGTCGTCGGCGCGTTCTTCATCGCCGGCCTTCTGCTGTCGCTTACGCCTTGCGTGCTGCCGATGCTGCCGATCGTCTCGTCGATCATCGTGGGCCAAGCCGGCAGCACGCCCGCTCCGGCGCTTGCCGGCGCTGGCGGCAACGCCAGCGCGAGCGTCTCGGGTGGTGTGTCGCGCGGTCGAGGCTTCGCGCTTGCGGCGTCTTATTCGTTCGGCATGGCGGTCGTCTACACCGCGTTCGGCGTCGCCGCCGGCCTCGCCGGCGAAGGGCTCGCCGCGGCGCTGCAGAACCCGTGGGTGCTCGGCGCGTTCGCGCTTGGCCTGGTGGCGCTCTCGCTGTCGATGTTCGGCGTCTACAACCTGCAGCTGCCGCCGTCGATCACGGGCCGTGTCACGTCGGCAGCGCAGAAGCTTCCGGCCGGCAAG
The DNA here is from genome assembly GCA_036497875.1 of Caldimonas sp. GTDB lineage: Bacteria > Pseudomonadota > Gammaproteobacteria > Burkholderiales > Burkholderiaceae_C > Schlegelella_A. The sequence continues at coordinate 270 of DASXIP010000757.1, read as the reverse complement.
GTCGCGGGGGTGTGCGCGATGGGCGGCGTCTCGGCACTGATCGTGAGCCCGTGCGTCGCCGCGCCGCTCGCCGGCGCCTTGCTCTATCTCAGCCAGACGCACGACGTCTGGCTCGGTGGCACCGCGCTTTTCTCGCTCGCCGCGGGAATGAGCGTTCCGCTGCTGCTGGTCGGTGCGTCGGCCGGCGCGCTGCTGCCACGCGCGGGCGCTTGGATGGTCGAGGTCAAGGCCGCGTTTGGCGTGCTGCTGCTCGGCGTCGCGCTCTGGACG
>DASXIP010000756.1:0-3135 GCA_036497875.1 Caldimonas sp. | reverse complement strand
GCCCAGCCGAGCAGCGGCACGAGGAAGAAGAGCGCATAGAAGACGAGGTGCGTGCCGCGGTAGGCCTGCTGCTGCCACGGCGGCGTGTGCGCCGGCAGCGGCGGCGGCACGTGGCCGGCCGCTCGCCAGAGCAGCCTCGCGGCGGAGAGCACGAGCACGCCGATGCCGATCCACTTGTGCCAGTTGTACAGGCGCAGGCGCCGCGGCGACAACGGCAGACCCACCATCGACAGGCCGATGAAGAAGGCGACGACGATCAGCGCCGCGAGCAGCCAGTGCAAGACGACGGCGACGCTGCCGTAGGCATCGGCGTCAGCGACGGGCATTGGTCTCGCATCGTCCATGCGTCGGCAGGGGAAGACGCAACGAGCGATACGCCCCGCCGCGGTGGCGCGATTCTAGACAGCGGCCCCGCCGCTTGCAGCGCACGCCACCAAGCCCTTGCCGCGGCACGGGCGCCGAACGACACTTCGCCAGGAGCCTCGCGATGCCGCCTCTCTTTCATCTCATTGCCGGCGCCCCGAAGCCGGTCGCGCCGTACAGCCACGCCACCGAAGCCGGCGGCTTCGTCTTCGTCACCGGCCAGCTCGCGACCGACGCCGATGACGATTCGCTGCCGGTTCCCGACGGCATCGATGCGCAGACGACGAAGGTGATGGCGAACCTGCGCCGCGTCCTCGACGGGCTCGGGCTCGGCTTTGCCGACGTCGTCTCGGCGCGCGTCTTCCTGACCGACTTCGACCGCGACTACGCGGCGATGAACGCGCGCTACGCGAGCCACTTCGCCGCTGGGCGGCTACCGGCACGGACGACCGTCGGCGTGACCCGGCTCGCGCGCGGTGGCCTGGTCGAGATCGACCTGATCGCCGCGCGCCGCTGACGCTCGGCGGCCGGGCGCCGCCGCCGACCGACCGGCGCGCCGCGCGGGCCGTGAACTTCGGCGCACCTTCGATGCGCCGCCGCCGGCCGGCAATCGGCGCCGCGCCGAAAGCACGGATGATTGACGCCGAATGTCATCTCGATCGCCATGAGCATGACCAAGATCGCGCTCTACCGCGCCAGCCTGCTGGCCGACAACCTCGGCATTCGGCTCTGCCTCGCCGCGCTGATGGTCATGCCGTCGGCGTTCGTCTTCCTGCTCCCGGTCCTTGCCTTCCTCGGCGCGCCGAACGACGTCCTGTGGCCGACTGGCCTCGTCCGCGACGGCACCGCCTGGATGGCGCTCTCGTTCGCGCTGACGATCGGCTTTGGCGGCGCGTGGGTGCGCATCGTGCTCGCCGGCCGCATTCTGCTGCGCCGGCCCGGGCTGCGGCTGTTCGTGGTCGGCGCGCTCGGCCTCGGCGTCGCTGCCCTCGCGATCGACCTGCTCGCGCTACTGGCGTCGTCTTCCGAGGACGGCGCCGGCTGGCTGCTGTTCGCTGCCCTGCTGGTCAGCGCGTTCCTCCTCGCCGGCACGCTCGGCCAGCCGCGCCCCGAAAGGCTCCATCGCGTCTGACCGGGCGCGGCGCCCGAAACCCTGCGCCCGACGAGCCGCGGCGCAGCTCAGCGACCGAACGCGAGCGAACGCCGGCGGCCGCGGGCGGCCTTCTCGGCTCAGCGCAGCGCGCCCATCACCGGATCGGGACGCATCCGCTCCATCACTTCGGCGACGACGACCACCGAACGCTGCGGAATCATGAGCAGCGTTTCGAGATCGTCGTCGAGGCCGGCATCGTGCAGGTAGCCCATCGTCCAGCCGGGGTACTCGCGCTCGCAGCATCGGCCCTCGCTCAGCACGCGGATGTCGGTATGGCGGGGGTCGGCGGCGACGCGCGTGAGCAGCGACTCCACGTCGGCGCGATCGCCCTCGAGTACCTGGGCAAAGCAGCGCCCCGAAAAGAGGAGGCATCCCGTGATCTGGCGCTCTGTGTTGCCGCGCCGCGAGCTCTGCAGCAGCGCCTCGATCGAGGCATCGTCGAGCTGCCGAGTCGCGCGGCTGACATAGAAGGTCTGGAAGACGGCCATGACGGTGAGCGGCAAAGTGCGGATCCGATATCGGCAGCGCGTCGTCGCCCTTGAGCCCTGCCTCAGGGACCGGAGGTGTCGGTCCTGAGGTCGATCTGGTGCATGTCCTCGGCGACTGACTCCGGGCTCTTGGCACGCAGGTTGTCGTCCAGGCTCAAGTCCTGCGCGAGGTCCATCGCCTGCTCCGGCGTGAGGCCGGGATTGAGGCCGACCAGACGCTTCGAGCAGCGCGCGCACCAGTCGATGTTCGAACGGATGTACTCGACGCCCTGCTGATCCCACCGCGAGTGCTGGGGAAGGGTCTGGTCGTACGAAGTGTGCATCGTGGTGCCTGCTGGAAACGAGATGTGCAAGTGTCGCGTGGCTCCCGCCGGGGCGTCCGTGACCCTCGTCCCGTTCGTCCGCCGATCGCTGTAACACGGCGGACAATCGTGAAGTGTTCGGCGCTTCCCGAGGCAGTTGCCGGTCGCGTGATACTTTCGCTTCTTCCCGTTCCTTGCGGAGTTCGCCCATGAATGCACCGACCGATCTCGCCCGGCTGCTGCCACGCCTGGAGGGCACTGTTTCAGCGGCGGAATGGCAGACGCGCGTCGACCTCGCCGCGGCCTACCGGCTGGTGGCGCTCTTTCGCTGGGACGACCTCGTCTTCACCCACATCACGGCGAAGATCCCAGACACCGAGCACTTCCTGATCAACCCCTATGGGCTGATGTTCGACGAGATCACGGCGTCGAGCCTGATCAAGATCGACATCGCCGGCAACGTCCTGCAGGAGACGAGCTTCCCGATCAACCCCGCTGGGTTCACGATCCACAGCGCGGTGCACGCCGCGCGCCATGACGTCCAGTGCGTGATGCACACCCACACCCTGAACGGCGTCGCGGTGTCGGCGCAGAAGCGCGGCATCCTGCCGATCTCGCAGTTCTCGATCTTCGTCCTCGCGAGCCTCGGTTACCACGACTACGAAGGGGTCGCCTTGCGCGACGACGAGAAGCCGCGCCTGGTCGCAAGCCTCGGCGACAAGACCTTCCTCGTGCTGCGCAATCACGGCCTGCTGACCGTCGGCGAGACGACCGCGGCGGCGTTCCAGGCGATGTACGCGCTCGAGACGACGTGCGCGGTGCAGCTGCG
>DASXIP010000755.1:0-2310 GCA_036497875.1 Caldimonas sp. | reverse complement strand
GAGGTCGCGGTCGTCGAACTCGTGATTGCCGGCGATGAAGACGACCGGCACCGGCCAGCGAGCGAAGCGCTCCAGGCCGTCCCAGCCGCTGTCGATGTCGCCGGCGAGGACGAGCAGCTCCGCTCCGGCTGCGGGCTCGGGGGTATAGGACTCCGTCTCGAGGTGCAGGTCGGAGAGCAGCTGCAGGCGCATCAGGCGGTCGCTGCGCCGTGGCAGTGCTTGAACTTGCGTCCGCTGCCGCACGGGCACGGGTCGTTGCGGCCGACCTTCGGCTCTGCGTGCCGGACGGCCTGGACCTTGTAGCGGAGCGGCAGCGTCCATTCGTACAGCTCGGCGACGCCACCGACGACGTGGTCGATCGCCTGGTCGAGCGACATCGACGACCTCGCGCTCGGCCCCGGCGCCTCGCCATCCGCCGCATCCGCGGGGAGGAACTGGAGCACCCGCGCCAGCGCCGAGCGGACCTGCGAATCGTCGAGCTCGGCGAGCGCCGGCAGCACGAGCAGCGCCTGCTCGAAGCCGGCGACCCACGGTTGCAAGATCGAGCCGATCGGATCGTCGGCAGCGCGCTGCTGCTCGTCTGCGTTGTCGGCATCCGGTTGCAGCAGGAGCGGCTCGAAGCTGCCGTATTCGGCGAGGCCGCGGTTAAGGGCCGCGTGGCGGCGCAGGACGAGAGAGCGCGCGCGACGCTGTTCTTCACCGGGTTCAGCTTCGCCCCAGCGGTGGCCGCCCGCGTCGAACACGTACGGCAGCCAGGCGTCGACCTCGACCAGCGCCGGCTGCACGATGACGCAGCAGAGGAAGCCGTCGAGCATCACCGCATCGAGCGGCTCGAGCGGCGCGGGAATGGCGGCGAGCAGTGCGTCGAGCTCGGCCAGCTCGGCCTCGCTCAGATCCTGATCTGCGGTGGCGAGTGCGCCGCGCGACGGTGGTGCCGATTCGGGCTGGGTCATCGCGCGACTGTAGTGTCCTCGCCGCCGGCGCGGGCGCGCCGCCCCAACGCGCACGCTCGCATCGAGCTTACGACGCTGGCGATGTCAGCCCGCGAGGCGCTCGGCCAGGCGACGCCGCACCTCGGGCAGCGCGGCCGGCAGGCCCCGCGCGAGCTGGCGGAACAGCTCGTCGTGCAGATCGAGCTCGCGCTGCCATGCCTCGGCGTCGACGCTGCTGACGAGCGCGTAGCGCTCGGCATCGAAATCGAGCCCCGACCAGTCAAGGTCGCGGTAGCGAGGCGTCAGGCCGAACGCGTTCAGCGCGCCTTCGGCACGCCCCTCGACGCGCTCGACGATCCAGCGCAGCACGCGCATGTTCTCGCCGTAGCCGGGCCAGACGAACTTGCCGTCGGGACCCTTCCTGAACCAGTTGACGCAGAAGATCTTCGGCAGCGTCGCGCCCGAGCGCTCGAGAACAGCGCCGAGGTCGAGCCAGTGCTGGAAGTACTCGCTCATGTTGTAGCCCATGAACGGCAGCATGGCGAACGGATCCCGGCGGACGACGCCCTGAGCACCGGCGGCGGCGGCGGTTGTCTCCGAGCCCATCGTCGCCGCCATGTAGACACCCTCGGTCCAGTCGCGCGCTTCGGTGACGAGCGGCACCGTGGTCGAGCGGCGGCCGCCGAAGATGAAGGCGTCGATCGGAACGCCCTGCGGCGAATCCCAGGCCGGATCGAGCGCCGGGTTGTTGGTCGCGGCGACCGTAAAGCGTGCGTTCGGATGCGCCGCCTTGACGCCGGTCTCGCGCGCCAGCGCCGGCGTCCAGTCGCGGCCCTGCCAGTCGATCAGGTGCGCCGGCGGCGTTGCCGTCATGCCCTCCCACCAGACGTCGCCTTCGTCGGTGAGTGCGACGTTGGTGAAGATCGCGTCGTGGGCGATGCTCGCCATGCAGTTGGGATTGGTCTTCTCGTTCGTCCCCGGGGCGACACCGAAGTAGCCCGCCTCCGGATTGATCGCGAACAGCCGCCCGTCCTTGCCGGGCTTGATCCAGGCGATGTCGTCGCCGATCGTCGTCACCGTCCAGCCAGACAGCGTCGGCGGCGGGATCAGCATCGCGAAGTTGGTCTTGCCGCACGCGCTGGGAAACGCCGCGGCGACATGGTGCTTGCGACCCGACGGCGACGTCACGCCGAGGACCAGCATGTGCTCGGCCAGCCAGCCCGGCCGGCCCGCGGCGGCGTTTGCCGCCGCGCGCCCCATCGTCGACGCGATCCGCAGCGCGAAGCACTTCTTGCCGAGCAGCGCGTTGCCGCCGTAGCCCGAGCCGTAGCTCCAGATCTCCTGCGTCTCGGGGTAGTGGACGATGTACTTGGTCGGG
>DASXIP010000754.1:0-3965 GCA_036497875.1 Caldimonas sp. | reverse complement strand
GACGGCCGCATGCTCGAGCCGGCCGAGCTGCTCGCCGAGCTGATCGCGTTCTTCGCGCCGAAGCGGCTCGCCGGCCGACGCGTCCTCGTCACCGCCGGGCCGACCTTCGAGCCGATCGACCCGGTGCGTGGCCTCACCAATCGCTCGAGCGGCAAGATGGGCTTCGCGATCGCACGCGCTGCCGCCGAGGCGGGCGCCGACGTGACCCTCGTCGCCGGCCCGGTCGCTCTCGAGACGCCGCGGCGCGTGCAGCGGATCGACATCACGACCGCGCTCGAGATGCACGCCGTGGTGATGGCCGAGGTAGCGCGTAGCGACGTCTTCGTCGCCACCGCGGCAGTCGCCGACTGGCGCGTCGCCAACGTCGCCGGCGACAAGATCAAGAAGGTCGAAGGTCGCGGCGCGCCGGTGTTCGAGCTGGTCGAGAACCCCGACATCCTCGGCAGCGTCGCCGCGCTGGCGAAGCCGCCGTTCTGCGTCGGCTTCGCGGCCGAGAGCGGCAACCTGGTCGCCAACGCGAGCGCGAAGCGCAAGCGCAAGAACGTGCCGCTGATCGTCGCCAACCTCGGCCCGGCGACGTTCGGCCGCGACGACAACGCGCTGACGCTGATCGACGCCAGCGGCTCGCGCGAGTTGCCGCACGCGTCCAAGCTCGCCCTTGCACGCCAGCTCGTCGCCGACATCGCGACCCGCATCGCCGCTGTGCCGAGCGCGGCCCGGGCCGATGCCGTCGAGGCGCCGGCGTCATGACGCGCGTCGACGTTCGCATCCTCGATCAACGCATCGCCGATCGCCTGCCGGCGTACGCGACCGCCGGCAGCGCCGGCCTCGACCTGCGCGCCTGCATCGACTCGGCGATCGTCCTCGCGCCGGGCGCGACCGAGCTGGTGCCGACCGGCATTGCGATCCACATCGGCGATGCTGGCCACGCGGCGATGATCCTGCCGCGCTCCGGACTGGGCCACAAGCACGGCATCGTCCTCGGCAACCTGGTCGGCCTGATCGACTCCGACTACCAGGGGCCGCTGATGGTGAGCTGCTGGAATCGGGGTCAGGCGGTGTTCACGATCGAGCCGTTCGAGCGCATCGCGCAGCTCGTCGTCGTCCCGGTCGTGCAGGCGCAGTTTCGCGTTGTCGCGTCGTTCGACGTGAGTGAGCGCGGCAGCGGCGGCTTCGGCTCGACCGGGCGCGTCTGAGGCGCGCCGCCGATGGACGCGCCTCTCGAAGGCCGCAGCGCCGCGGCGTTGCCTGCCGATGCCGCCGATACGAAGCGCGCGTCGAACTTCGATCGCGCGCGCTTCCGGCGCCTCTTCGCCGCCATCATGGTGCCGATGTTCCTCGCCGCGGCCGACCAGACGCTGCTCGCGACGGCAACACCGGTGATCAGCCGCGAGCTCGGCAGCCTCCGCGACACCTCGTGGCTCGCCGTCGGCTACCTGCTCGCGTCGGTGGTCATGGTGCCGCTCTACGGCCGTCTCGGCGATCGCTACGGCCGCAGGAGGATGCTCTCGATCGCGATCGTCGTCTTCACGCTCGGCTCGCTCGCATGCGGCATTGCGCCGACGCTGGGCGTCCTGGTCGCAGCGCGCGTGGTGCAGGGGCTTGGCGGCGGCGGCCTGATGACACTCTCGCAGGCGCTGATCGGCGAGGTCGTCGCGCCGCGGCGGCGGGCCAGGAACCAGGCGTACTTCGCGATCATCTTCACCCTCGCGAGTGTCGGCGGCCCGGTCATCGGCGGCCTCGTCGTCCATCACGCGAGCTGGCGGTGGCTCTTCTTCGTCAACCTGCCGCTGTGTGCGATCGCGCTCTGGCGGCTGCGCTCGCTCCTCGCCGACGACCGCCGGCACGCGGCGAGGGGCAGGCCGGACACACGCGGCATCGTTCTGTTCGCGCTCACCGCGTCGACCGCGCTCTTCTGGCTGTCGTCGGCCGGGCATCACTTCGCGTGGGGCTCGGCGACGAGCGTCGCGCTGGTCGTCACCGCGGTCGCCGCCGCGATCGCGCTCGTTCGCGTCGAGCGCCGCACCGAGCGGCCATTCCTGCCGTTCGAGTTGCTCGCGCTGCCCGCGGTGCGCTACGCCGTGCTCACGGTCGTCGCCTTCGCCTCGGCGATGTTCTCGATGATCTTCTACTTGCCGATCTATCTGCAGCTCGCCCTCGGCTCGAACGCAGCCCAATCGGGCCTGCTGCTATTGCCGTTGACCGCCGGCATCGTTTGCGGCGCCGCGCTGACGGGGCGGATCATCGTCTGGACCGGGCGGCCGACGATGATTCCGAGCGTCGGCCTCGGCGTTTCCGCGATCGCGCTCGCCGGGCTGGCGTTCCTGCCGTCGGCGCGGCCCGTCCTGATCGGTCTCGAGGTCGTGACCGGGCTCGGCTTCGGCTCGGTGATGTCGGTGATGCAGATCGTCACCCAGACGGCGGCCGGCCCGGCGCGACTGGGCGCTGCCGCGTCGACCGTCTCGCTCGCGCGCACGCTCGGCTCGTCGGTCGGCGCTTCCGCGTTCGGTGCGCTCATCTTCGGCGTGATCGGCGCCGCGCCGGTGCTCGCCGGGCCGGGCACCGCCGTCGACCCGCGCATCGGCCACGCCTTCCACTTCGCATTCGCCGCCGCGTCTGCGCTCAGCGTGCTGGCGGCGTGGGCGGCGAGCCGGGTGCCGCCCCTGCGTTTCGATGTCGAGCACACGGTCACGCAGCCGGCGGTCGAGTGATCCTCGGCGCGATGCCCGCAGGCATCACAATTGCAGACGCATGAACCAACGCATGCTCGTCGGGGTCGTCGTCGCCGCGGTCGTGATCGCTGGCGCTGCGATCGTGCTCACGCACGGCGGGGACCGCGGCGCTGCGAACGCCGATGGCGCGAGCCCGGCACCGGCGGCTGCCGCGGCCGCGGCAGGGCCTGCCGTCAGCGTGACAACGGTGGTTGTCCAGGAGCGCAACGTCGACGTCATGCTCGAGGCGACGGGCACGGTCGCCTCGCTCAACAGCGTCGACGTCCGCCCGCAAGTCGCGAGCGTCATCACCAAGGTGCACATCAAGGAAGGGCAGTCCGTCCGCGCCAGCGACCCGCTCTTCACGCTCGACGCCCGCAACGACGAGGTCAACATCGCCAAGGCCGAGGCCCAGCTCGCCAAGGACCAGGCCGCGCTCGCCGACGCCCAGCGCCAGCTCGCCCGCAGCCAGGACCTCTTCAAGCAGAACTTCATCTCGCAGGGTGCCGTCGACACCAACGAGACGCTGGTCGAATCGGCGCGCGCAGTCGTCGCAGCCGACCGCGCCGCGATCACCGCGGCGAAAGTCGGCATGTCGTACACGCGCATCGTGGCGCCGACGTCGGGTCGCGCCGGCGCGATCAACGTCTTTGCCGGCAGCCTCGTGCAGCCCACTGGCAACGCGCTCGTCACGATCACGCAGCTCGATCCGATCAGCGTTGCCTTCAGCCTGCCGCAGCGCAACCTCACCGATGCGCTCGCGACCTTGCGCAGCGGCGGCGGCACCGTGACCGCGCTCCTGCCCGACAGCGACGATGCGCTCAAGGGCAAGCTCCACTTCGTCGACAACGTCGTCGACGCGGGGTCCGGAACGGTGCGAGCCAAGGCGGAGTTCGCGAACCCGAGCGAGCGCCTGTGGCCCGGCGCCTTCGTCACGATCCGGCTCGCGATCCAGACGCTGAAGGGAGCGAGCGTGATCCCGCAGGCGGCGATCATCCAGAGCCCGCGCGGCAAGATCGTCTACGTCGTCGACGCCGGCGCCAAAGTCGCGGCGCGGCCGGTCGAGGTCGTCTATGCGAGCGGCGAAGACGCCGCCGTCACCGGCGTCAAGCCCGGCGAGCGGATCGTCGTCGAAGGGCGGCAGAACCTGCGTTCGGGATCGCCCGTGATCGAGCGCTCCTCCGGCGACGGCGGCGCCGCCAAGCCGCGCGTCGCATCGCCGACGTCCTCGGGCGCTGCGGCAGTTCCTGCCGG
>DASXIP010000753.1:0-1791 GCA_036497875.1 Caldimonas sp. | reverse complement strand
TGCGAGCGCGGCCGGATCTGGTGCTTGGCGGCGATCTCTTGCGCCTCGTCGGACCAGAGGAATTTCAGATAGGCCTCGGCCTGCTTCCTCGTCCCCTTCTTCTCGACGACTTTGTCGATCACGGTCACCGGGTTCTCGGCGAGGATCGTCGCCTTCGGGTAGACGACCTCGAAGTTGTCGCCGAACTCGGCCTTGATCAGGTTGACTTCGCTCTCGAACGTGCACAGGGCGTCGCCGATGTTGCGCTGCGCGAACGTCGTCGTTGCAGCGCGGCCGCCGCCGTCGAAGACGGGGACATTGGCGAAGATCTTCTGCACCAGGTCCTTCGCCTGCGCCGGCGTCTGGCCGGCCTTGATCGCCGAGCCCCAGGCGGCGACGTAGGTGTAGCGACCATTGCCGGTGATCTTCGGATTCGGGATCACGACGCTCGTCCCTGCCTTGGCAAGATCGGGCCAGTCGTGGATGCCCTTCGGGTTGCCCTTGCGGACGAGGATGACGGTGACCGATGTCGTCGGCGCCGAGTTGTCCGGCAGCCGCTTGGCCCAGTCCTCCGGAATCAGCCTGGCGCGCGCGATGGCGTCGATGTCGCTCGACTGGTTCATCGTCACGACGTCGGCCTCGAGGCCGTCGATGACGGCGCGCGCCTGCTTGCTCGAGCCGGCGTGCGATTGGTTGACCGTGATGTCCTCGCCGGTCTGCTTCTTCCAGGCACGCTGGAACGCCGGGTTGATCTCCTTGTAGAGCTCGCGGGCGACGTCGTAGCTGACGTTGAGCAATGTCGTGCCGGCCGCGTCGGCGACGGGCACGAAGGCGCAGGCGAAGACGCCGACCGCGGCGACGAGGGCGCCACGGCGGGTCGGAAAAGTGAGGCGATGAGACATGGCGATGGTTGAGGAACCGGCAGGCGAGCGCGGGATATTAGGGCCCGGGCACCGGCGCCCAACGATTGCGTCGTTGCAAGCTTATGCGGCGTCGCGAGGCGGGTCGTCGCGCTCGGCCAGCAGGGCGCGGACGCGGTCCGTGAGCCCGGCGTCGCCGGCGACCGCCAGTTCGCCCGCGAGCACGCCGCGAATCAACCGCTCGGCCGTTCCCGGCTGCGGCGTCACGGCGCCGACGAAGCGCGGGCCACCAGCGTCGGCGATCAGCAGTGTCGGGAAGTCCTCGACGTCGACGTCGCCGAGCGCGTCGGCGTCGTCCTCGACGTCGATCCAGGCGAAATCGACCGCGCCAGCGAACTGCGCCGCCAGCGCGTCGAAGGTCGCGCGGTAGTCTCGACACGAGCCGCACCACGCTGCGCACAGGCATGCGACGAGGGGCCGCATGATGAGGTTCGCCTCGACGCGTGCCGCCACGCCTAGGCGACGTGCAGCATGTCGTGGATCTCGTGCTCGTGAGTCGGCGGCCCGTCGAGATTCACCGTCTTCCAGCCGTTGTCATATTCGACGACGCGAAAGCGCCGCATCGGCATCATTCCGTGCGAAGTAGGAAAGAGCGCGAACACGTCGTCGCCGTGCTCGAGCGCGGCGACGACCTCGGTGACGTCGGCGACCTGCGGCTCGGTGTGCCACTCGTTGGTCTCGGTGTTCACCGGGCCCCACTCGACGCCGGTGACGCGGCCGTCGGCATCGAGCCGGACCTTCGCGATGGCATGGACTTTCATCTCGGCCTCTCCTGCACGGCGATGCGACGAGTATGCCCGCGCGCCGCCCGCTCAGGCGCCGGCGAGGAGCCAGCCGGCGGCGCGCTCGGCGATCATCAGCACGGGCGAATTGGTGTTGCCGCTCGTGATCG
>DASXIP010000752.1:0-17350 GCA_036497875.1 Caldimonas sp. | reverse complement strand
TCATTTCGGCCACCACTGGTCAGCAATTGAAGTTCGTTGACCGTTCGCTCTACGATTGCGAGCCGCCGTTCGCGGCTTGGCGACCAGACCTGCCGACATCCACAAACCGGACACTGACGCACGGCCCGCGAACGCACGCTTGGGCTCAGGCGCGCGCTTCGGTTGGAGGCTGCCCAATGCCCTTCACTACCCAGCGGACGAGCGGAACAGGAATGGTTAGGCGCCCCGTCTCTCCTTCGTGTAGAGCGACGCGCATACGCCCCTTAGCCAACGGTTCGGAGCATCGTGGTGCATGCGAATGTGCCAGTACTGCTTCACGGTGAACGACGGCACCTTGGCCAGGCACTTGAGCACCTTCAACCTCCCGCTGTGCGCCAAGACCTCGCCAATTTCCCTCGGGACAGTAGCCACCAAATCCGTTTCGGCAACGACCGTTGCCAGTCCAAGAAATCCGGGAAGCTGGCTCAAGAGGGAGCCGGACCCGCGGGAGCCGGACCCGCGCATCACGCACCGCTTTGAGCGAGCGCAAGGCCGACGTGCGCGGTCGGAGCGATCTTTCCAAAATGCGGCCGCCCGGCCACCGCGCCAACAAGGAGAGTCGAGCATGTCCGCCGTCGCGCTGGATCCCGAAACCTGCGCGGCGCCGCCCACCCGGTGGGACCGGCAGGGCGTGCCACGTGCGCGATGACTGCCTCGACGAGCCCTTGGTGGCTGGCGACGGCGCCGCCCGAGGCGCCGGGATTGACCGCCGCGCAGGCGAGCGTCGCGCGCGCGCGTTGCGGCCCCAACAGCCTCGACGAACGGCCGCAGCGTTCGCTCGCGCTGCAGTTCCTGGCGCGCTTTCGCAACCCGCTCGTGCTGATCCTGCTGGTGGCCAGCGCGATCTCGGCCGCCACCGGCGATGTCGCCAACTTCGTGATCATCGCGCTCATCGTGCTGCTGAGCGTGGTGCTCGACTTCGTGCAGGAGCACCGCGCCGGCCGTGCCGCCGAGCGGCTGCGCGCGTCGGTCGCGCTGCACACCTGCGTCTGGCGCGACGGCCGGGCGCAGGACATCCCGGTGGCCGAGATCGTGCCCGGCGACGTCGTGCTGCTCGCGGCTGGCGACCGAGTGCCCGCCGATTCGTGGGTGCTCGAGGCGCGCGACTTCTTCGTCAACCAGGGGCTGCTCACCGGCGAGTCCTACCCGGTCGAGAAACGCCCGGGCACGCTGGCCGCCGAGTCATGCGAGCTGCAGCAGGCCGACAACGCCGTTTTCATGGGCAGTTCGGTGGTGAGCGGCAGCGCACGCGTGCGGGTCGTCGCGACGGGCCGGTCGACCGTGCTCGGCGAGATCGCCCACGGCATCCAGGCCGAGCCGCCGCCGACCGCATTCGAGCTCGGACTGCACCGTTTCGGCCTGCTGATCATGCGCGTGACGCTGCTGCTGGTGCTGTTCGTGCTGCTCGTCAACGTCGTCCTGCAGCGGCCGCTGCTCGACTCGTTCCTGTTCGCGGTTGCGCTGGCAGTCGGGCTGACGCCCGAGCTGCTGCCGATGGTGGTGTCGGTGACGCTGTCGCGCGGCGCGCTGCGCATGGCCGGGCGGCGCGTCATCGTCAAGCGGCTGGCCGCGATCCAGGACCTGGGCGCGATGGATGTACTGTGCACCGACAAGACCGGCACGCTCACCGAAGCGAAGATCAGCCTCGCCCTGTGCGCCGACGCCGACGGGTGCGACAACGAACGCGTGCTGATGCTGGCGCACCTGAACAGCGTCTTCGAAAGCGGTTTGAAGAGCCCGCTCGACGAAGCCATCCTGGCGCGGCCGGTCGACACCGGCGCCTGGCGCAAGGTCGACGAAGTGCCGTTCGACTTCGAGCGCCGCCGCGTCTCCGTGCTGGTCGACCGAGGTGATGCGCGCTGGCTCGTCGTCAAGGGTGCGCCCGACGACGTGCTCGGCCTGTGCAACCGCTTCGAGCAGGACGAAGGCCGCATGCAGACGGCGCTCGACGCCGCGGCGCGCGAGCGCCTGCACGAGCGCTGCTGGGCGCTCGAACGCGACGGCCTGCGCGTGCTCGGCGTCGCCTGGCGCAACGTGCCTGCCGGACATGCGCATGCCGACGTGCGCGACGAGGACGAACTCGTGTTCGCCGGCTTCGCCGCCTTCATCGACCCGCCCAAGCCCGGCGCGGCGGCCGCGCTGGCCGCACTGGCCAAGAGCGGCGTCAAGGTCAAGATCGTCAGCGGCGACAGCGAGCTCGTCACGCAGCACCTGTGCGGGCTGCTGAAGCTGCCGGTCGCGGGCGTGCTGACCGGCCGCGAGATCGCGGCAATGGACGACGTCACGCTACGCGCGCGCGTCGAGCGCACAACGCTGTTCTGCCGCACCAACCCGGCGCAGAAGAACCGCATCATCCTGGCGCTGAAGGCACGCGGCCATGTCGTCGGCTACCTCGGCGACGGCATCAATGACGCGCCGCCGCTGCGTTCCGCCGACGTCGGGTTGACGGTCGATTCCGCCGCCGACGTCGCGCGCGAGGTCGCCGACATGGTGATGCTCGAACACGATCTCGGCGTGCTGCACGAGGGCGTGCTCGAAGGCCGCCGCACCTTCGGCAACGTGATGAAGTACATCATGATGGGCACGAGCTCGAACTTCGGCAACATGCTCAGCATGGCCGGCGCGTCGCTGTTCCTGCCCTTCCTGCCGATGCTGCCGACGCAGATCCTGCTCAACAACATCCTCTACGACCTGTCGGAAGCGGCGATCCCGCTCGACCAGGTCGACGCAAGCGACCTGCGCCGGCCGCGCACGCTGGACATGCGTTTCATCCGACGCTACATGGCGCTGTTCGGCGTCATCAGCTCGCTCTTCGACGCGCTGACTTTCTGGCTGCTGCTGCGCGTGTTGCACGCCGATGAGACGCTGTTTCGCACCGGCTGGTTCGTCGAGTCACTGGTGACCCAGGTACTCGTGATCTTCGTCATCCGCACGCGCGGCGCGCCCTGGGCGAGCCGGCCGAGCCGGCTGCTGGCGGCAGCCTCGCTGGCGGTGACAGCGACCGCGCTCGCGCTGCCGTTCACGCCGGTCGGCGCGCTGTTCCGTTTCGAGCCGCCGCCGGCGGTCTTCTTCGTCTGGCTGGCCGGCATGTTGCTCGCGTATCTGGCGCTGGTCGAAGCCGCCAAGCGGTTCTTCTATCGCCACCTCGCCGAGCCGGGACACCGACACCTCCGGCCGGCCGCGCAGTGACCGAAGCATCACCCCGGGAACGAACCGAACCGATGGACAACCCAGCACATCCAAGCGCAAACACACCTCGGCCTTGCCCTTCGCCGCTGGTCGCCTGGCCCTACTCTCACGCCGCCGCTACCCACGCCGCGCTCGCGATCGCCGCTGCGAGCTGGTGTGCGGAGTCAATACCTCCGGGCCTTAGGGCCGCCGGACCGGGCTCGACGTCGACTTCTGCCGCGCCGTCGTCGCCGCCGTCCTGAGCGAGACGCGAGCAAGGTCAAGTTCGTGCCGCCCAACCCGTAGCAGCGCTTCTCGTCGCTGCAAGCGGGCGAGATCGACTGGCCTGTCGCTCCGGTCGTCTCGATGTACGACCTGACCGGATCACTCCGCCTCGCGCTCGGCGACACGCGCTTTGGTGCGACTTCTTCATCGAGGGCTACCTGTCCGTCGCGACGATCTACTACTTCCTCTGCAGACAGCGCGCGGCACC
Source organism: Caldimonas sp. (assembly GCA_036497875.1). Taxonomy (GTDB): domain Bacteria; phylum Pseudomonadota; class Gammaproteobacteria; order Burkholderiales; family Burkholderiaceae_C; genus Schlegelella_A. The sequence continues at coordinate 13,650 of DASXIP010000752.1, read as the reverse complement.
GACCGTGGCCCGGCGGGGCGCGAGGCGCCTGCCTGGGGACGGCCGCGACGAAGCGCGCGGCGTCAATCGCGCGGGTGGTTCAGCAGCCACGTCATCGCGCCGAGCGCGGCCGCGACGACGAGGCCGACCGTGCCGGCGATGACGGCGAGCGCCTTAACGAGGGCTAGCAGCGTCATGGCACGAGTCTCGCGCGCCAGCGTCACGATACCTTGCGCAGCGTCAACTGCGGCGTCGTCAGCGCGCGCGGACGTAGCGGCCCGGGGGCCGGCTCGAGCGGCCGCAGGCCTCGGGTGCGCCGAGCGCCTGAGGCGCGCCGCGCGCGCTCGAATGCGCATCGAGCCCCACGCCCCACGCGGTCCACCACGACCCGTCGACGCTCCCGGTCGCGCCTGCGCGTGCGGCTCGCCGACGGACGCGAGCTCCCGCCGCGCGTCGCCGGCGTCGACCTGCGCACCGATGTCGCGTTGCTGCGCCTGGACGCAACGCGGCTGCCGGCGGCGCGCATCGGCGATGTCGGGGGCCTCGCAGTGGGCGACTGGGTGTTCGCGATCGGCGCACCGTTCGGCCTGCACAGCAGCGCCACCGCCGGCACGGCGTCATCGCTCACCAAGAAGACGACCTCCCCGTGCGATCTCTGACGCGCTGGCGAGCCGAATGCGGTCCGTCTGCGCAAGCTTCGTCCCCAGGGATTGCAAGCTGGCATGGTCCAGCACGCTCAGCGTGCTTTGACGAAAGTCAATCTCCTCGGTCCCGCGTTGAACACACTGAGGTATCAAGCGTTCGTGGAGAGAGATGATGTATCAGCGCATCCTCGTCCCGGTCGACGGCAGCCCAACGTCCGACAAGGGACTGCAGGAGGCCATTTCGCTCGCCAAGCTCTCAGGCGGTCGAATCTGCGTGCTGCACGTGGTCGACGACCTGCCCTTCCTCCTGAGCGGCGACGGCTATGGATCGGCGACGCTGAGCGGAGACTTGCTCGGCATGCTGAGCGAGGCCGGCGAGAGAATCCTTGCGGACGCACAAGGGCGCGCGCAGCACGCCGGCGTACCGGTCGAAAGAGCCCTTCACGAAAGCCTGCAAGGGCGGCTTTGCGATCGCGTCGTGCAACAGATCGGCGACTGGAAGGCCGATCTTGTCGTGCTCGGCACCCATGGCCGTCGCGGGGTGCGCCGCCTGGTGCTCGGCAGCGACGCCGAGGAGATCCTTCGTGTGGCGACCGTGCCCGTGCTGCTGGTGCGCGGTGAGGAAACGCTGGCGGCGTGATCGCACCGTAAGGTCGCCACCGACGCCGCGGTGCCCGCGGGTACGGGACCGAGCTTGCAAAGACGCTGAGGAGAGTCGCGCGCCCAGCGGGAGACGTTTCGCTTTTGCTTCCGCCGGGGCACGCGCCGCCCGAACCGCGGCGCGGCCTCGCGCGTCTACGTTTCGAGCCTGCGGCCGAGTGCGCTGTGCGACGTGCCAGGCTACGCGCGAGCGCGCCGCGCTGCGCGTCGCGCTGCGCGTCGCGTAGAACGTCGCCGCACATCGCCGTCGTCGGCGCCGAGCGCTTCGGCTGCCGGGCAAGTGGCGTTCCGCCCACGCCCGCTTGCGCATCGGCATTTGCTGCTTGACGTGGAGTGCGATTGCGCGCCGTCAACCGCCGCTGCCGGCGGCGCCGCAGACTGTTCGCCATGCGCGTCGCCGAACAATCTCTGTTGCCCTCCCCGCCTGCCCCTCCGGTCGCACCCGCCGCCGCTGTCGTCGCCGCGTCCGGTCCGACGTCGGCACCGACGCGAATGCCCGCCCGGTCGCCATTGCGGCGATGGCGCTGGATCGTTGCGCTCGTCGTTGCGGCCGTCGCCGCCCTCGTGTGGTGGCTGCTGCCCGCACGCGTGGCGGTCGTCAACGTCCAGCAGAGCGACTTCGTGCAGACGGTGGTCGCGACTGGCCATGTCGAGGCGCCGCACCGCGTCTCGATCGCCGCCCAGGTCGTCGGCGGCGTCACCGCGGTTCCGGTCGCCGAAGGCCAGACGGTCGGCGCCGGTGATTCGCTGGTGGAGCTCGACGCACGCGAGTTGCGCGCCGCCGCCGACCAGGCAGAGAGCGCCGTCGAGCAGGCCCGGCTGAAGGTGCGATCGATCGAGGAGGTGCAGCGTCCAGTCGCCGAGCAGACGCTGCGCCAGGCGCACGTGAGCCTCGACAACGCGCGCGCCACGAGCAAACGCACTGCCGACCTGTTCGCGCAAGGCTTCGTCGGCCAGGCGACGCTCGACGACGCGCGCAAGGCCGCCGATCTCGCCGATGCGCAGGTCGCGAGCACCGCGAAGCAGTTGCAGGCACTCCGGCCGGGCGGCAATGAGCAGCAAATCGCCGAAACGGCGCTCGTGCAAGCGCGCGCCGCCGCCGAGACGGCGCAGGCTCGGCTGCGCTACACGCGCATCGTGGCGCCCGTGGCCGGCGTACTCATCGCGCGCGACGTCGAGCCAGGCGACGTGGTCCAGCCTGGCAAGGCACTCATGACGCTGTCGCCGTTCGGCGAAACGCAGCTCGTCGTGCAGATCGACGAGCGCAACCTCGCGCGCGTGCAGGTCGGCCAGACGGCGCGCGCCACGGCCGATGCGTTCGTGGACCAGCGCTTCGCGGCCGCGGTCGTCTACATCAACCCCGGCATCGACGCGCAGCGCGGCTCGGTCGAGGTGAAGCTGCGCGTGCCCGAGCCGCCGCCGTACCTGCGCCAGGACATGACGGTCTCGGTCGACATCGAGGTCGCGCGGCGGCCGCGCGCGTTGCTGCTGCCGCTCGACGCGCTGCATGATGCGGACGCGCAACCGTGGGTGCTGCGCGTCGAGGACGGCGTTGCGCGGCGCTGCGACGTGCGCATCGGCCTGCGCGGCAACGGCTACGCCGAGGTGCTGGCGGGCGTCGCCGCGGGCGACCGCATCGTGCCGCCTTCCTCCGGCGTGGGCGCCGGCGACCGGGTCCGCGCGGCGGCGGCAGGCACGTGAACCGCTGGCTTCCGTTCGAGTGGATCGTCGCCGCTCGCTTCCTGCGCGAGGGGCGCGTGCAGACGGGCTCGATCGTCGGCGGCGTCGCGATCGGCGTGGCCGTGATCGTGTTCATGTCGGTGCTGCTCACGGGACTGCAGGCGAACTTCATCCGCCGCGTCCTCAGCGCCCAGCCGCACATCCAGTTGCTGCCGGCGCGGCAGGTGGCGCGGGTGCTCGGCGCCGGCGCCGCGGCCGTCGAGGCCGCGACGGTGCAGCCGCCGTTGCAGCGCGTCTTGTCGATCGACCAGTGGCAGGCGATCGTCGAGCAACTGCGCGCGATGCCGCGCGTGCGCGTCGTGTCGCCTTCGGCCGGCGGTTCGGCGCTCGTGGCGCGCGGCGACGCCAGCCGGGCGGTGAGCATCGTCGGCATCGAGCCCTCGGAGTACTACCGCATCGTCGACCTCCCCGGCAAGATCGTCGACGGCAGCACACGCCTCACTGCCACCGACATCCTGATCGGTCTCGACCTCGCGACCGACCTGGGCCTGCAGGTGGGAGACAAGCTGCGGCTCGCAGCGGGCAACGGCGCGACTAACGTGCTGACGGTGAGCGGCATCGTCGACCTCGGCAGCAAGAGCGCGAACATGCGCACGATCTTCGTCGCGCTGCACACCGCGCAGAGCCTGCTCGGGCTGACGGGCGGCGTCTCGAGCATCGACGTGACGGTCGACGACGTGTACGCCGCGGAGGACGTGGCGCGTGCCATCACCGCGGCCACCGGCGTCGAGGCCGACAGCTGGATCCACACCAACGCCCAGTTCTTCTCGGCGGTGCGCGCGCAGGTGACCGCCAACACAACGATCCGCTTCTGCGTGGGCCTATCGGTCGCGTTCGGCATCGCCAGCGTGCTGTTCGTCTCGGTCGTGCAGAAGCGCCGCGAGATCGGCATCCTGCGCGCGATGGGCGTCACGCGCGGCCAGGTGATGCGCGTCTTCCTGCTGCAGGGCGGCGTGCTCGGCCTCGCCGGCTCGCTGCTCGGCTCGGCGCTCGGCGCGATCGCGCTCGTCGCGTGGCGCCGGTTCGCGGTCGGCGCCGACGGCCAGCCGATCGTGCCGGTGGTAATGGAGCCGGCGCTGTTCGGTGTCGCGCTCGTGCTCGCGTCCGTCGCAGGCCTGGTCGCCGCGGCGGCGCCGGCGCTGCGCGCGGCGCGCCTCGATCCGGTGGTGGCAATCCGTGCCTGAGGTCGCAGAACGCCGTCCCGCGTCCGCCGTGGCGGCGATGGCGCCAGCCGTGGTGCAGCTGGAAGGCGTGCGCAAGTCGTTCAACATCGGCACGCCGATCGAGAGCGAAATCCTGCACGGCATCGACCTCAGACTCGCGTCTGGCGAGTTCTGCTCGGTGATCGGCCCTTCTGGCTCGGGCAAGAGCACGCTGCTCAACATCGTGGGGCTGCTCGATCGCCCGACGGCCGGACGGCTGTCGATCCGCGGCGACGACACCACGACGCTCGACGACGCGCACCTCACGCGCCTGCGCGCACGCCGGATCGGCTTCGTGTTCCAGTACCACCACCTGCTCGGCGCTTTCACAGCCCTCGAGAACGTGATGCTGCCAATGTTCGCGGAGGCCGAGTTCCAGAACGCTGCGATGGTCGAGCGCGCCACGGAGCTGCTCGACACCGTGGGGCTCTCGCACCGACGCGACAACCTCGCGGGCCACCTGAGCGGCGGCGAGCAGCAGCGCGTCGCGGTGGCGCGCGCGCTGGCGATGCAGCCCGCACTGCTGCTTGCCGATGAGCCGACCGGCAACCTGGACACGAAGTCGGCCGACGTCGTGTTCGAACAGATCCACGCCATCAACCGAGCGCACGGCATGGCGGTGCTGTTCGTCACGCACAACCCGGAGCTCGCGCGGCGCTGCGACCGGACGATCCAGGTGATCGACGGTCGCGTCGTCGAGTAGTTGCGGGCTGGTGACGCGGCTTCGACGTCGTCGCTATCGGGTCTTCATTTCCCGAGCGTGACGATTCTCGACTGCTCTGAGCGGAAGCTGCGTCGGCGCGTTTTGGCCCCCGCGGCGATCAGGTCGCCGCCGGCGCCACCGGCAGCACGTGGCGCAGCGCCATCAGGAGCGCACCGGTTCCCAGCAGCAGCACGGGCAATGCCACGATCGCCCCGAGCCATGGCACCCAGGTGGCGACTCCGAGCACCAGCACTGCGACGGTGGCGAACCGCGCGCCAGGCGCGACGCTGCGCGACGTGCGGCCTGCGGCGTGGCGATGCGCGAGCTGTCAAACCGGGGTCGAGGCGCGAAGCCACCGCTGAGCGACGGTCCGTTCTCGCTCATGCGCGAGACGCTCAAATAGGAAGAGCTGTATCGCCGCGCGCGACCTGCAGCCGCTAGCCGACCAGCCGCTGCTCGCCGCGGCGCGCACGCGCTAGGCCGGCTGCGCTTCAGGCGAAGTCGTCGTCGCGTGCAGGGGCGTGCCGTCGCGGTCGAACACCTGCACGTCGACGGTGAAACCGGCGCGCACGCTCTGGGTGACGATGCAGTAGTCCTCGAACTGCGCCAGAACGCGGGGCAGCATGCGCAGATCCTGTGCGCGCGCGCCCAGATTCAGGTCGACCGCGATTCGCGATACGCGCAGCCGGTTGCGCTCGTTGCGCCCGAGCCGCAGCGTCGCATGTGCGCGCAGCGGTTCGGCATGGTTGCCGAGCTTCCTCAGCGCGAACAGCAGGCTCGCCGCCAGGCAATTGGACACCGCCGCGGCGAGCAGGCGCGCTGGATCGGGCCCCGCGCCGGCGCCCAACGGTGGCGGCTCGTCGGTTAGAAGCACCGGGACCGCCGGATCGTCGAAGCGCACCTCGAAGCGATAGCCTTGCTGCTGAGCCAGATCGATCGTGATAACTCGCTCGGATAAATCGTCGGTGGTTGTGTTCATGGGCATCTCCTTTGTCGCTCATGCCGGAAACCGCACCTGGGCCCTGTCTCGTCCCTCTTGCGATGCGTCAAGCCGGCAGTGAATTGGATCCCGCGAATCGCCGGCAATGACCCAGCGAAGGAGGTAGTGCTCCGCTTCGACGCTCACCGGCGGCCTTCCGGTCATTGGGAACGGGGCCGGCCGACGGCGCATTGATCCGGCGCAACACGCTCGCCTTTGGGACCTGCTCACGCGTTGACGTTTCGCAAGAAGGCGCGGGCCGGTGTATCTAGAGTGAATCTGGATCGAGGAGCCGACCATGAGCAAGACATTGGTGATCGCTTATTCCTACACCGGCACGGGCCGCAGGCTGGCCGGGCTGCTGTGCGCGCAGCAGGGCTGGCCCATGGGCGACGTCGTCGAGCTGCGGCCACGCGCCGGCGCGTGGGGGACGCTCCGTTGCGTCCTCGACTCGGCGCTGCGGCGCCAGCCCTCGGTTCGCTACGTCGGGCCGCCGATCAAGGACTTCGACTCGGTGGTGCTGATCGCGCCGATCTGGCTCGGCCGACTCGCCGGGCCGATGTGCAGCTTCATCGCCAACTATGCCGACTCGCTTCCCGACATCGCCCTGATCTCGGTCATGGGCTCGAACGGCGCGCCCTCCGCAGCGGCCGAGGCGGCGCGCCTGGCCGAGCGCACGCCGCTGCTCACGGCGGCGTTCCGCTCGCGCGAGATCGAGGACGGCAGCTGCGCCTCGCGCCTGCAGGCGTTCGGCGACGCGCTGCGCGCACGCCGACACGCCTCGGCACCGCTGCGCCCGGCCGAGGCGTCGCCCGAGGCCGCTTGATCCATCCCGTTGCTCGCCTTGCCGATCGATTTGCACGTGCTGCCCCGAGCTTGACGCGGATCAACGATCGCCGCGCGCGCCTTCGTAGGCTGGACCATGCGATCAGGCGCTTTCACCGGACGGACAAGAGACCTTCAACTTTCACGCGTCCGCGTCACCGTCGACGGCTCGACGGTCAAGCTCACCGGCCTGGTCAAATGCTGGCACGACCGCGAGGTCGCCGAGGCGGCCGCCTGGTCGGCGCCGGGCGTCGAGCGAGTCGTCAACGAGCTGATCGGCGTCTGAAGACGCGCCACGACAGCCGACCAGGAGCCGGCCATGGACAGGATCCGCATCCCCTTCTCCGGCAGCGACGGCGTCGCCCGTCGCCTCGCCGTGACGATCGCGCTGGCGGCGGGCGCGCTCGTCGCCGCGCTGGCGGCATGCAGCTTCTACGTCGTATGGTTCCGCACCCATTCGGACTGATCCGATCAATGCACGCCATGGTTCTCACGGCGCACGGCCGGCCGCTGCAGCTCGAGGAACGCGCGACGCCCGAGCCGACGCGCGGCGAGGTCCTGATCCGCGTCCACGCTTGCGCCGTCTGCCGCACCGACCTGCACGTCGTCGACGGCGAGTTGCCGCAGGGCGTGCTGCCGATCGTCCCGGGCCACGAGATCGTCGGCAGCGTCGAGCGGATCGGGGCCGGCGTCGCGGGCTGGCAGGTCGGCGAGCGTGTCGGCGTGCCCTGGCTGGCGCACACCTGCGGGGGCTGCGCCTATTGCCGGCGGGGGCGCGAGAACCTCTGCGACGCGCCGCAGTTCACCGGCTACAGCCGCGACGGCGGCTTCGCGACCCACGTGCTCGCCGAGGCCGCGTTCTGCCTTCGTCTCGCCGCGCTCGCGCTCGACGCCGTGCATGCGGCGCCGCTCCTGTGCGCGGGACTGATCGGCTGGCGGTCATTGCGCAAGGCCGGCGACGATGCGCGCGACATCGGCCTCTACGGCTTCGGCGCCGCTGCCCATTTGGTCGCGCAGGTCGCTCGCCACGAGGGACGGCGCATCCATGCATTCACCCGGCCGGGAGATAGCCAGGCGCAGTCGTTCGCGCGCGAGCTCGGCGCCGTCTGGGCAGGAGGCTCGGACGAGCGGCCCCCCGAGCCGCTCGACGCGGCGATCATCTTCGCACCGGTCGGCGCGCTCGTCCCGCGTGCGCTCAATGCGGTGAAGAAGGGCGGCCGGGTCGTCTGCGGCGGCATCCACATGAGCGACATCCCTTCGTTCCCCTATCGCGCCCTCTGGGAGGAACGCGAGGTACTTTCCGTGGCGAACCTTGCCCGCTCCGACGCCGCCGCCTTCCTCGCCTTCGCGGCCCGCGTTCCGCTTCGCACGAGCGTCAGGCCGTATCCACTCGAAGCGGCCAACGAAGCGCTGGACGACCTTCGCCACGGGCGGGTGCAAGGCGCAGCCGTCCTCGTCCCATGAAAGATCACGATGCTTCCCAACGACCGGCTCCACTCCATCGAAAGCCGTCTCCGCCTGCGTGAAGAGGAGCACAGGCGGGAGATCGCGGCCGTGCGCCAGCGCGCCGAGGATCCCGCCCCGGGCGAGGTGAGCGACGCCAAGGACGCCGCCGGGAGCGAAGCCCAGGCTGTCGTCGCCGACGCGGAGGTCGAGCGCGATCTCGCCGAGTTGCACGAGATCCATCTGGCGCGGCGACGGATCGCCGAAGGCACATACGGCAGCTGCCTCGACCGCGGCACCGACATCGATCCGCGCCGCCTGCTCGCGCAGCCGCAGACCCCAAGATGCCTACATGGTCAGGCCACCGCGGAACGCGCCGCGCACGGGGTGACGGCCGGCAGCAGCCCGCCCGCCCAGCGCGCATGAGTGTTCGCCACCTCGACCGTCTCCTCGAGCCGGCGTCGATCGCGATCATCGGCGCCTCGAGCCGCGTCGGCAGCGTCGGCGCGACCGTCTGGCGCAACGTGCGCTCGAGCCGCTTCGCCGGGCCGATCCATGCCGTCAACCCGAAGCACGCGACGCTCGACGGCGAGCCGTGCTTCGCCCGCCCCGGGGACCTGCCCCATGCGCCGGAACTGGCCGTGATCTGCACGCCGCCGGCGACCGTCGCCGGCCTGATCGAGGCGTTCGGCCGGCTCGGCACGCACGCCGCGATCGTCATGACCGCCGGCCTCGATGCCGCGCAGAAGCGTGCCGTGCTCGACGCCGCGCGGCCCAGCCTGCTCAGGGTGCTGGGCCCGAACTGCATCGGCGTGCTGACGCCCCGGCTCGGCCTGAACGCGACCTTCGCGCACACCGACGCGCTCGTTGGCGACGTCGCCTTCGTGTCGCAATCAGGCGCGCTCGTCACCGCCGTGCTCGACTGGGCGAAGACGCGGAGGATCGGCTTCTCGACCATGATCTCGCTCGGCGAGCGCCTCGACGTCGACTTCGGTGACGTCCTCGACCACCTCGCCAGCGACCCGCACACGCGCTCGATCCTGCTCTACATCGAGTCGATCGAGGCGCCGCGCAAGTTCATGTCGGCGGCGCGCGCCGCAGCCCGCAACAAGCCGGTGATCGTCGTCAAGGCGGGGCGGGCCGGCAACGGCGTCAAGGCGGCGGCGTCTCACACCGGCGCGCTCGCCGGCTCCGACATCGTCTTCGACGCGGCCATCCGGCGCGCCGGCATGCTGCGCGTCGACACGCTGCAGGAGCTGTTCATGGCGGCCGAGACGCTGGCGCGCTTCGGCGCCAACCGCGACCACGCCATGACGATCATGACCAACGGCGGCGGTGCAGGCGTGATGGCCGCCGACGCCGCGGCTGCCGCGGGCATCGCGCTCTGCGAGCTTGGCCCGGCGACGCGGGCCAGGCTCGACGCCGCGCTGCCGCCGACGTGGTCGCACGGCAACCCGGTCGACATCATCGGCGACGCACCGGTCGGCCGCTACACCGAGACGTTGCAGACGCTGCTCGCCGATCCGGCCAGCGGCGCCGTGCTGTTCCTGCACGCACCGACCGCGATCGTGCGCAGCGACGACATCGCCCGCGCCTGCGCGCCGATCGTCCGCCCTGCGGCGGCGCGCGTGATGGCGTGCTGGCTCGGCGACAGCGCCGTCGCCGAGGCCCGCCGCATCTTCGCCGACGCCGGCATCGCCGACTTCGAGACGCCGGAAGAGGCGGTTCGCGCGTTCGCGATGCTGGCGACCTATCGCCGCAACCAGGCGCTGCTGCTCGAGGCGCCGACCGCGAGCGAGAATGGCCTGCCGAAGGTCGGCGACGCCCGCTCGGTGGTCGCCGGCGCGCTCACCGAAGGCCGCGCGATGCTCGGCGAGTTCGAGGCCAAGGCCTTGCTCGAGGCCTACGGCATCCCGGTCGTCAAGACGCTGGCGGTGGCGCCGACCGCCGAGGCCGCCGCGTCGGCGGCGCGGGAAATCGGCTTTCCGGTGGCGCTCAAGATCCTCTCGCCCGACATCAGCCACAAGTCCGACGTCGGCGGCGTTCGACTCGACCTCGGCGACGGCGCCTCGGTCGGTGTCGCCGCCGTGGAAATGCTCGTGAAGGTGCGCGAGGCGCGCCCCGACGCGCACCTCGCCGGCTTCACCGTCCAGCAGATGGCGCACCGGCCGCTCGCCCAGGAGCTCATCGTGGGCGCGAGCATCGATCCGCTGTTCGGCCCAGTGCTCCTGTTCGGCCAGGGCGGCACCGCGGTCGAGGTGATCGCCGACCGCGCCATCGCCCTGCCGCCGCTCAACCGGGTCCTCGCCGCCGAGCTCGTTGCGCGCACCCGCGTCGCGCGCCTGCTCGCCGGCTACCGCGACCATCCGCCTGCTCGGCTCGACGCCGTCTACGACGTGCTGATCGCGGTCTCGCAGATGCTGGCAGACCTGCCCGAGCTCGCCGAGCTCGACATCAACCCGCTGCTCGCCGATGGCGACGGGGTCGTCGCGGTCGATGCGCGGGTCCGCCTCGACCGCGGCCGGCCTGCCGGCGCCGAACGCTTCGCGATCACGCCCTATCCGGCCGAGCTCGCCGCGACGGTCGACTGGCACGGCGAGCCGATCGTGGTTCGGCCGATCCGTCCCGAAGACGAGGCGCAGCACCGCGCCTTCCTCGAGCGGATCGCGCCCGGCGACCTGCGCCTGCGCTTCTTCTACTCGCGGCGCGAACTGCCGCGCAGCGAGATCGCTCGCCTGACCCAGATCGACTACGCGCGCGAGATGGCGTTCATCGCCGTCCGCCGCTCAGAGGGCGGCGCGGAGGAGACGATCGGCGTCGTGCGCGCCGTCGCCGACCCGGACAACGTCGAGGCCGAGTTCGCCCTCGTCGTCCGCTCGGACCTGAAAGGCCGTGGCCTCGGCCGCCTGCTGCTCGAGAAGATGGTCGCCTACCTCGCCGGTCGCGGCACGCAGCGGGTCGTCGGCTACGTCCTGCGCGAGAACCTGCCGATGCGCGAGCTCGCGCGCGCCCTGGGCTTCATTGACGAACGTCGCGGCGCCGACGGCGCTGACGAGCTGAGGTTGGTCCTCGCGCTGCAGCGCCCGTCGCCATAGGGGCGGCCGGCGCCGCGACCGCTCACCAGTGCGCCAGCCGGTCGATGTTCTGGCACAAGGACTTCTGGGAGCAATGGGCCTGCCGTTATGCAGGCGGCATTCCGATCGACGGCTGAAGCCTTAAGCTCCAAGTCAGACTGGGAATGAAGCTGACATTCCTCTGCGCTACCGGACCGTGACCGGCTCGGGACGCTGCTCGTGCACTGCGGCCGAAGCCTGCTGGTCGATTGCGGCTCCTTCCAAGGGTCTCAAGCAACGGCGCATGCGCAACTGTGATTGGCATGCTTCAACTCGGTCACGGCGACGATCTGGCGCCGCGAGGCCCGCCTAAAGCGAAGTAACGGACCCGACCATCACGCAGGACCAGCAACGCGACGTAGGCGTCAGGCGCCAGACCGCCCAGAGCCGACTGGTAGTCAGCGACCTGGCGGATCGGTAGGGCGTTCACGTTCAGAATGCGGTCGCCTGGACTGATCCCGGCACGTAGCGCCATGCCGTGTGCCTCTTTGATCTCCACGCCGGCATCGCTGACGAGAGGCGGTGATCTAGGCGTGTCGTCGAGAACGAGTCCGAGACGGTCACCTTTCTCCAGCGCAGGTAGGGGTTGCGAGCTCGCATCGACGGACGCCGTGACGTCGACGATGACGCGATGGAGCGCACCGCCGCGCCAGACCAGCAGCGGCAACTTCGTGCCCGGCGGGCTATCTGCGACTTTCTGTTGGATGTCCGAATAGTTCATGTCCGCGCGATCGCCGAGACCCACGATCAGATCGCCGACACGCATTCCCGCGGCCTCTGCGACGCTGCCGCGCTGGATCCGTATGACGATGGCCCCGTTCGGCTGGGATCGTCCAAACGCCTGCGCCAGGCCCGGCGTCAACTCCTGGACCCAGAGCGCGAGACGCCCGCGGGTGACGCGGCCCTCGGCGATCAAGCTGCTAGCGATGCGCATCGCGGTATCGATCGACAGTGCGAACGACACGCCCATGTAGCCGCCGCTCGTCGTGTAAAGCATCGAGTTGATGCCGACGACCTCGCCTCGCAGATTGAACAGTGGCGATCCGGAACTGCCCGGGTTGAGAGCAACGTCGGTCTGCAGGAAGAGGAGCCCACCAGTCCCCGGCAGCAGACGCTTTGCACTGACGATGCCCGCGGTGACGCTGGCCTCGAGTCCGAACGGGGCACCGATGGCCGAAACCCAGTCGCCGACAGCAAGCGAACGTGGGTCGCCGATCAGTGCAGTGGGGAGCCCCTCCGCCTCGATTCTCAGCACTGCAATATCGCTTTGGGTGTCGAGCCCGACAACTCGAGCGACGAACTCGCGGCCATCGGCGAGGCGCACGGTGATGTCCTGGATACCGGAGACGGCGTGCGCGCTCGTGAGGATCGCACCGTCGCCACTAATGATGAAGCCAGACGCCAGCCCACGCCTGGGCGGTCGCGCGTATGTGGCGATCGGTGCCTGCAGTACCTCTTCCGGGAGAGATCTCGACGGCTCCTCGTCGTCGAGACCCAGGATGCGTGGCCGATCGAGAGTCACCGTCGCAATGCTCACGACAACCGATTCCTCGCGGGAGACGGCACCTGCGAAGTCAGGCGTCCCCGCCGGCAACGCCGCAAGTGCCGCGCCTCCGGATCCAAGCACCGCGGTCAAGCAGAGCACGGTACCTTCGCGCCACAGCATTCGCACGGCCTTCAACATCTTCGTCGCCGCACGGTGAGAACTCCATCGATCAAAGCCTAGAGGCGCGCGGGCCGGCGACCTTGATTCGCGTCAACAAAGGTCGTCGGAGCCACGAGGAGTCAGGGACCACGCCTCCAGATCAGGTGAGCCTGCACTGCGCTGAAAGACGCGTGCTCTCACCACATGGTGCGCGCTCTTTGGTACATCGCAAATCGGGAGATAGGTCGGTCCGCGAAAGTGGGCCGGCAACTTGGCCGAATCAGGGATACGAACACTTCCACGCTCGCCGCACCCTCCCGCTGGGTCGTCGGTGCAGGAGGCAAGACTCAGATCGTGCAGTCGCTCGTTGACGACGTCGCCGCGCGGTCGAACGTGCCTTTTGCTGTTGTGCTGCCCGATGCGACGCGGTGCCGGGGGAACGCAACCGACCCCGATCTGCTGGAGCAGCGGCTCGGCAGCGCGCAATCCGGAAACTGCACCTACGGCTGGGTGCGGTCGCCCCAGCCTTTGGACGGATCGCCAGCTCGTCTCGTGCACGACGCAAACTGCGGCGTGCCGTCACCCGAGCGCTGGCGCCGGGACGAGAGTCTCCTGGTCGCCTGGTGCAGCGGCACTCAACGCCGTGGCGCGCCGACGCTCGTGTCGATCGTCCGGCGCTGGCGCGTCACGGCATCGGCGACGAGGACGGCAGCGTCG
>DASXIP010000751.1:0-1720 GCA_036497875.1 Caldimonas sp. | reverse complement strand
CGAGCGTCTGGCCGGGCAGCGCATACATCAGGTCGATGTTGAAGGTCGCGAACGCCGCCTTCGCCTCCTCGATCGCCGCCCTCGCCTGCTCCGCATCGTGGACGCGACCGAGGGCGAGCAGCTTGTCGTCGTCGAAGCTCTGCACTCCGATCGAGATCCGTGTCACGCCGGCGTTCGCGTAGCCGTGGAAGCGCTCGCGCTCGAACGTGCCGGGATTGGCTTCGAGCGTGATCTCGCAGCCCGGCTCGAGTGGCAGGCGCGCCCGGATCGCCGCGATCAGTCGCTCGACCTCCACCGGCGCGAACAGGCTCGGCGTGCCGCCGCCGAGGAAGACGGTGTGCACGCGGCGGCCCCAGACCAGCGGCAGCGACTGCTCGAGGTCGCGCACCAGCGCGTCGACGTAGCGCGCCTCGGGCAGTGCTTCGACACCGCCGCCGCGCCAGGCGTGCGAGTTGAAGTCGCAGTACGGACACTTCTTCAGGCACCACGGCAGGTGGACGTAGAGCGAGAGCGGCGGCAGGGCCGAGAGCGTCAGCGCCCCGGGACGCATGAAGCGGGCGACCCGCTCGCCGACGTCGGCCGCCGGACCGGCCGCCGGCACCGGGACGATCGGCACCGACGCCATCTACTCGCCCCGCCGGTCGACGTTCCTGGCGTCGAGCCGCCACTCCTCTTGCAGCAGCACGAGCATCCGCTCTGCCGCCTGGGCGCGATGGCTGAGCCGGTTTTTCACCGCCGGCGCAAGCTCGGCGACGGTGCTGCCGAGCGCCGCGATGAACACCAGCGGGTCGTAGCCGAAGCCGCCGTCGCCGCGCGGCGCGTCGAGCACCGCGGCGTGCCAGCGCCCCACCGCGATCAGCGGCTCGGGATCGTCGGCCGAGCGAACGGCGACGATCGTGCTGACGAAGCGCGCGCGCCGGTCGGCGACGCCGCGCAGCCGGTCGACGAGCAGCGCGTTGTTGGCCGCATCCTGGACGCGACGATGCCCCTCGCGATCGTCGACCCCGCGCTTGACGACGGCGAAGTGCGCCGACGCGACGCCGGGTGCGCCGCCAAGCGCGTCGACGCACAGGCCCGAGTCATCGGCGATCGCGGCGCTCGCCGACGCGCGCGCAGCATGGCGCGCCTTGGCGAGCGCGTTCTCGACGAAGGTGCCGTGCGGCTCGTCGGCCTCGTCGATGCCGAGCTCGCCCTGCGTGACCAGCTCGATCGCGAGCGGCGCAAACAACGCGCCGAGCTCGGCGAGCTTGGCGCGGTTGTTCGACGCCAGGACGAGTCTCACGTTGCCCGTGCCAGCGGCGACGCAAGCGCGGCGCGCTGCGCGGCGACGAGCTCGCCGATGCCCTTGCCCGCCAGCGCGAGCAGCGCGTCCATCTCGAGGCGCGAGAAGGTCGCGCCCTCGGCCGTCCCCTGCAGCTCGACGAAGCCGCCGGCGCCGGTCATGACGACGTTCATGTCGGTGTCGCACGCGGCGTCTTCGACGTACTCGAGGTCGAGCAGCGGCGTGCCGTCGACGATGCCGACCGAGACGGCGGCGACGAAGTCGTCGATCGGCGAGTGCTCGATCCGCCCTTGCGCGAGCAGCCACGAGACGGCGTCGTGGGCAGCGACGAACGCGCCGGTGATCGCCGCCGTGCGCGTGCCGCCATCGGCCTGCAGCACGTCGCAGTCGAGCGAGATCGTCCGTTCGCCGAGCGCGGCGAGGTCGAACACACAGCGC
>DASXIP010000750.1:0-2717 GCA_036497875.1 Caldimonas sp. | reverse complement strand
CGGCGACCAGTCCGAGCAGCACGCCGACCGAGAGCGAGAGGCCGACCGAGACCAGGCCGATCACGAGCGAGAGGCGGGTGCCGTGGATGAGGCGCGAGAGGATGTCGCGGCCGACCTCGTCGGTGCCGAGCACGAAGACGTGGCCGCCGACCGGCGCCAGCGATGGCGCATGCAGCGTCGCGTCGCGGTACTGCTCGCTCGGCGAATACGGCGCGATCAGGTTGGCGAAGACGGCGCAGAAGAGGAGCAGAGCGAGCACGACGAGGCCGATCACGGCGCCGCGATTGCGCTTGAAGTCGCGCCACAGCTCGACCGCCGGCCCAGGGGGCTCGGGCCGCAGGGCGATGGCAGTGGGCGGCGCGCTCACGCGTGGCGGATGCGTGGGTTGATCACGCCGTAGAGGACGTCGACGAAGAGGTTGACGGCGATGATGACCGTCGCCGTGCAGAGCACGCCACCCTGGACGGCGGCGTAGTCGCGCCGGTGGATCGCCTCGACGAGCCATTTGCCGACGCCCGGCCAGGCGAAGATCGTCTCGGTGAGGATCGCGCCGGCGAAGAGGGTGCCGATCTGCAGGCCGATCGTCGTCACGACCGGAATCAGGGCGTTTCGCAGCGCGTGGACGGCGACGACGCGGATCCGGCCCGCGCCCTTGGCGCGTGCGGTGCGCACGTAGTCCTCGCGCAGCACCTCGAGCATCGACGAACGCGTCATGCGGGCGATGACGGCGAGCGGGATCGTGCCGAGTGCGATCGCCGGCAGGATCAGGTGCGAGAGCGCGCTGCGAAAGGCGCCCTTGTCGCCGGCGAGCAGCGAATCGACGAGCATGAAGCCGGTGACCGGCGCGATGTCGTACTGGATCGCAAGGCGCCCCGAGACCGGAGTCCAGCCGAGCGCGACCGAGAAGGTGAGGATGAGCAGCAGCCCCCACCAGAAGATCGGCATCGAGTAGCCGGTGAGCGAGGCGCCCATCACCGAGTAGTCCCACACCGTGTTGCGCTTGACCGCGGCGACGATGCCGGCCGGAACGCCGATCACGAGCGCGAACACGATCGCCACGAGCGAGAGCTCGACGGTCGCCGGAAAGCGCGCCGCGAATTCGGAGAACACCGGCTCGTGCGTGACGACCGAGATGCCGAGGTCGCCGTGCATTGCGCGCCAGACGTACTCCGCGTATTGCACCGTGAGCGGGCGGTCGAGCCCGAACTCGTGGATCAGGCGCTGATAGCGCTCCGGCGTCATGCCGCGCTCACCCGAGAGCGCCTCCACCGGATCGCCCGGAATCAGACGGATCAGCGCGAAGACGAGCAACGTGATGCCGAGAAAGGTCGGGACGACGAGGGCGAGACGCTTGAGGACGAAGGCGAGCATCGTGCCGCTCAGCGAGCCGCGTGCCTGCGGGAGCGTCGCTTGCCAAGACCACGCCGGACCCCACAAACACGGGGTGGTAGCTGCGCGTCGCGAGGAGAAGGATCGGCGCTTCGGCGACCGGTGCAGGCGACGGCGCCGAACGCGCGATGGGTTCGATTGCGGAGGAGCAGGATCATGAACTGGAAGCTCTCGCGGCTGGCTGCCGCCGTCTCGATTCTTGCAGCCTCGTCGGCATGGGCCGACGCCCCGTTCTTCTTCAGCACCGGAGGCGTCACCAGCGCGATCGGCATGGCGTCGCGGCCGGGTGTGGCAGGCAAGACCGAGATCGAAGCCGGCGACGACTTCGTGACGACGCAGCCGACGACGGTCACGTCGGCAACCTTCATTGGCGTCGTCACTTCGGGATCGACCGTGTCGACGATCCTCGGCGTCGACGTCGAGATCTATCGCGTCTTTCCGCTCGACTCGGACGCGGTGCGCATGCCGAACGTGCCGACCCGCACCAACTCGCCTTCCGACGTCGCCCTCGACTCGCGCTCGAGCAGCGCCGGCGAAGTGACATTCTCGACGTTGACGCTCGCGTCCACGTTCACGCTGGCGAACTCGGTGCTGAACGGCATCCACCCCTTTCCGAACCAGCTGACGATGGGCGAGGGCGCGGTGACCGGTAGCGAGGTGCAGTTCACCCTCACCTTCGCGACGCCGTTCGTCCTGCCCGCCGACCACTACTTCTTCGTCCCGCAGGTGCAGGTCGCCGGCGGCGAGTTCTACTGGATGAGCGGACCGCGGCCGATCGTCGCCCCCGCCGGCACGCCGTTCTCGCCCGACCTGCAGACGTGGATGCGCAACGACCCGCTCGATCCCGACTGGCTGCGGGTCGGCACCGACATCGTCGGCTCCGGCACCTTCAACGGCGCCTTCACGCTGACCGGCAGCGTCGCTGCCGTTCCCGAGCCGGAGACGAGCGCGCTGATGCTGCTCGGCCTGGCGGCGGTCGGCGGCATCGCGCGCCGGCGGCGTGCCGCTGGCGCGGGTCCGGCACGCTGACCTGTCTCGCTGAAGCGCGGCCGGCCGTGTCGGCGGCCGCAGCGCGTCACGGGCCCGTCATGTCCACCTTGTTGAAGAAGTGGTGGGCGGTCGCGTCCATCTTGTAGCCCGTCACTTCCTTTCGGATCGGATCGAAGCGCACCGAGTGCGCGATCGGAATCCAGGGCGCTTCCTCGTGCACGATCTCCTGCGCCTTGGCGTAGAAGCCGGCGCGGTCGGTCTGCCGCGTCGCGAGCTTGGCCATCTGGATCAGGTTCTCGAAGTCCTTGTTGCACCAGCGCGAGACGTTGCCGCCGCCC
>DASXIP010000749.1:0-2366 GCA_036497875.1 Caldimonas sp. | reverse complement strand
TCCCGCAGAAGGGGCGGTTTGAGGGACGGAAAGCCCCAGGCTTTGCAGAGCGTCCATCACGGCATGGCCCATGTGGCCACCGCGACCGTGCCGGTGCGCGCCCTGCACGCCGCTCGCGCCGCCTGCGGCATCGCCGTCGCTATCTTGGGGAGCTGTCGTGGCAGCGGTCGCCTGGATGTCGCTGAGCGACCAGACATTGCTGGTGGAAACGTTGCCGATGTTCATGTGGCCCTCGAAGAAGTTGACACCGCCAGTTTCGACTTCGAGAGCCACCGCGATCGATCGATAACGCCAGCGGCGATACCGCCTTTAACCTTTCTTCACCGAACCGAACTCCTGAGGCTCGGATGACGCTCGCGTACGGAGGCGCGCTCGCCCGCCTCCGCATCGCCGCTGCCGCCCGCTCAGCGGCTACCTTCCTGGTACCAATAGATGCGGTTGCGCGGCACCTGGATCGCCGGATTCACGCGCGAACCTTCGATCGCCGAGTTCTTCGGGTTCGGCGCGCCGATGACGAACGCGACCTTGCGCGCCGAGTCGCCGGTCCCGACCGTGACGATGCCCGCGACCGGTGACGGCGGCAGGCCGCCGCCGGTCAGCGCCGTGCCCGACGGAGTGACGCAGAAGAGCGGCATCGAGTACGCCTTGGCGATGCCGAGGTTGGCCGAGCAGCTCTGGCTGGCGACGGCGCTCGACGGCTGGTTGGTTCCGAAGTAGGTGTTGCCGCCGATCGATGTCGCCGCGTTGACGACCTTTTCGCCGGTCGCCAGCGCGACGTAGCAGCCGACCGAGTTGGTGTTCGAGGTCGTCCCTGCAGCGGTCAGGTTGCCGAAGGCGATCGGCGTGCTCGAGGTCGGCGCCACCTTGCCGAGGTTGAGGTCGAGGAGCTCGAAGAAGTGGTCCTGCGTCGTCGCCAGCAGCGGCTTTTCGCGATCGCCCGAGCCGAGCATCAGCGCCGTGAACATTCGCGTCACGACGACGTCGGGACCGAAGAAGAATTTGCGTCCTGTCGTCGTTCCGCCAGAGAGGTCGGCGAGTCTGTAGATCGTCCAGTCCGACGGCCCGTTCGTCAAATTCGGTTCGAAGTCGATGCGGTACACCGAGCCGCTCAGGTCGACCGCGTAGGCGCGATCGATATAGCCGTCGAAGTCGCTGTCGACAAGGGCGACGTCGGCCGGCACGCTGCGCGTGACGTCGAACCTCCTGAGCAGGTTGCCGCTGACCCCGTCGAGGACGAAGACCGCGTTGCCCATCGTCGTCGTCCCCGCGGGCAACGCGTCCTCGGCGGTGGCGTCGTAGCCGCCGCCGAAGACCAGGACTGGGTTCGCATTGCCGCGGATGCGGGCGATCCGAGGCTCCGACCAGGTCTGCCCGAGCTGCGGCAGGTCGGCGTTGGTCTTCCGCCAGAGCAGCGTCGGCGAGCTCGGCGTCGTAACGTCGAACGCGTAGAGCATGCGGCCGCCGCGCCGCATCGCGACGTAGATGATGACCTGCTGGACGCTGTTGTCGGCGGCCAACCTCTCGTAGACGCCGATCGGGCCGTCGACGAAGTAGTCGCGCGGCGTCGCACCCAGCGCCGCCGGCGTGCTCGGCATCTGCACCTTCGGGGTGTTGATGCGCAGCCGGTTCAGCTTGCCGTACAGCTCCTCGGGGATGTAGCTCCAGAGCTCGTTGCCGGCGCCGGTGCCGGTCTGGTTGCCGTTGATCGCATGCAGCATGCCGTCGTTGCCGCCGTAGAAGACGACGACGCCGGTCGTGCCGCCGTAGTTCACCACCGCCGGCCGCGAGTGGAGGACGTCGCCGTGCACCGACGGCCGCACGGTCGTCGCCGGGGTCGTCGTCGGGCCGAGCTCGTCGCCCGCGTTGTCGGTGCCGCGCACCCAGGCGATCAGCGTCGTGCGGTCGGTCGCCAACGTGACGCCGAGCGCCGCCGCGGTGATGGCGCTGTTGGTATTGGTGAAGCGCGTCGCGTTGGTCGTCCCGAGCGCGGTGTTGCCAGAGCAGCCGACGCAGGTGAGGACGTTGCGCGACGACTGGTCGGTCACGTAGATCGTGCGGAGGCCCTGCGCGGCGGCGCCCTTCTCGACGACTTCGCCGTCGGGCGAGTCGCTTGCCGTCGGCGGGGTGCCGAGCAGCTGGTTGCTCCAGTACGTGCTCGGGCTGGTCCAGAACGCCACCGCGCTCGGGGTGATGAAGCCGGTCGAAGCGCTGATCGCGGGCGTGCCGGTGGCGTCGACGAGGCTCAGGTTGCCGACCGCGTCGAGGCCGAACTGGTACTGCTTGAGGTTGCCGCGCCAGCGCGGATTGCCGTCGCCGTCGGGGCGGAACATCCCCATGTAGACCTGGTTCAGGTAGGTGCCGCGCGC
>DASXIP010000748.1:0-4595 GCA_036497875.1 Caldimonas sp. | reverse complement strand
GCGGCGATCACCGAGGCGGCGATGCGCGGCGAGATCGCCGACTACAAGGAGAGCCTGCGACAGCGCGTCGCGCTACTGCGCGGCGTTCCGGCAGCAGCGCTCGAGCGCGTGTACGACGAGCGGCTGCGCCTGAATCCGGGCGCCGATCGACTCGTCGCGACGTGCAAGGCTGCCGGGCTGAAGACGCTGCTCGTGTCGGGCGGCTTTACCTTCTTCAGCGATCGTGTCCGCGACCACCTCGGCATCGACTTCACGCGCAGCAACGTGCTCGGCATCGAGGACGGCGCTCTCACGGGCCGCATGGTCGACCAGCCGTGGGGCGATATCTGCGACGGCGCCGAGAAGCGGAAGATGCTGCTCGAGACCTGTGCGGCGATCGGCATCGATCCGGTGCGCGCGATCGCGATCGGCGACGGCGCCAACGACCTGCCGATGATGGCCGCGGCCGGCCTCTCGGTCGCGTACCACGCGAAGCCGAAGGTCCGCGCCGCGGCGACCGTCGCGATCGACGCCGGCGGCCTCGACCGCCTGCTCGAGATCGTCCGCCCCGAATAGGCGCTCGGCATCGCGTGCGCGGCGGGCGTGCCTGCCGCCGCGACGGCAGCCGCTAGCTCGGCGACGGCGTGCTGTCGACGTCGCGCCGCGCCTCGGCCTTCCTGCGGATCGCGCCCAGCGTCGTCCGGCTCGTGATCACGTCGGTCGGCAGGCGGACGTGGATCAACGCCGGCCGCCCGCACGCGAGCGCAGCGACGAAGGCCGGCTCGAAGTCCGCCGTCCGGTCGACGCGGTCGGCAGCCCACCAGCCGAACGAACGCGCGAGCGCCGCGAAATCCGGATTGCCGAGGTCCGATCCCGAGACGCGCCCCGGATACTCGCGCTCCTGGTGCATGCGGATCGTGCCGTAGCTGCCGTTGTCGACGACGATCGAGACCAGCCGCTTTGCACCATGGGCGACGGCGGTCGCCATCTCCTGCGCGGTCATCAGGAAATCGCCATCGCCGGCGAGGTTGACGACCGTGCGCCCGGGCTCGAGCAACGCCGCCGCGATCGCCGCGGGCAAGCCGTAGCCCATCGCCCCTGACGTCGGCGCGAGCTGCGTGCGACCGGCGTGACGCAACCCCGCATAGCGATGGAAGCGGTGCAGCCAGCCGGCGAAGTTGCCGGCGCCGTTGGTGAACACCGTGTCGTCACCGACCTGGCGATCGATCGCATGCACGACCTCGGCCATGTCGAGCGGCGCGGCCGGCGTCGGCACGCGGTTGGCATCGTAGTCGGCGCGCGCCGCCTCGGTCTGGGCGCGCCAGCGAATCGTCGCCGGCGGCGCGAGCGCAGCCAAGGCAGGACCGATGCACGCCATCGACGCGTTCACGAGCAGGTCGGCGGCATAGACGCGGCCGAGCTCCTCGGCGCCGGCGTGGACGTGGATGAGCGTCTGCGTCGGCCGCGGCGGCACCAGCAGCTCGTAGCCGCCGGTCGTCATCTCGCCGAGGCGAGCGCCGATCGCGAGCACGAGGTCGGCATCTTCGATCCGCGCCGCAAGCTTGGGACTGATGCCGATGCCGACGTCGCCGGCGTAGTTCGGATGGCGGTTGTCGAACACGTCCTGGAAGCGGAACGCGCAACCGACCGGCAGCTGCCAGCGTTCGGCGAAGCGCTCGAGCGCCTCGCACGCAGACGCGGTCCAGCCGCTGCCGCCGACGATCACGAACGGACGCTCGGCAGCCGCGAGCAGCTCGCCGAGGCGGGCCATCGCGTCGGCCGGCGGCGCCGCGAGCGCCGGTTCGACGCGCGGCAGCGCCGCCGCCGTCGTCGGCGCGCGCAGCATGTCTTCGGGCAGCGCGAGGACGACCGGCCCCGGCCGCCCCTGCAGGGCAACGTGGAATGCGCGCGCGACGTATTCGGGAACGCGATCGGGGTCGTGGATTTCGCCGACCCACTTCGCGAAGCCGAGCGTTCCCGGCCCGAACATGTGCTTGTAGTCGACCTCCTGGAACGCTTCACGGTCGCGCTGGTGGCTCGCGACCTGGCCGATGAAGAGAACCATCGGTGTCGAATCCTGGAACGCGGTGTGCAGGCCGATCGCCGCGTTGCTCGCGCCCGGCCCGCGCGTCACGAAGCACAGGCCCGGCCGGCCGCTGAGCTTGCCTTGCGCCTCGGCCATGTTGCTCGCGCCGCCCTCGTGGCGGCAGCTGACGAAGCGGACCCGGTCGCGGTGCTCGTAGAAGCCGTCGAGCGCGGCGAGGAAGCTTTCGCCGGGGACGCCGAACGCGGTCGTCGCACCCTGCGCGATCAACGCCTCGACAAGAGCGTGGCCGGCGGGGCGTGGCGAGGCAGTGCTGGGCGCGGTCATGCGGAGGCAAGCTGAGGACGAAGAGTCGCCAGTGTGCCTCGGCGGGGCGCGCGCACTCGCGTCAGGGTTCCCCCGGATTCAGCTAATTCACCATTTGGTGAATTATCGTTCCGATGCCCCCGCGATCCGCCGCAGTCGTCGACTTTCGCCCGCGCGATGCCGACCGCACGCGCGAGGAGATCCTGCGCGCGGCGATGGCCGAGTTCGCCGACCACGGCTTCGGCGGCGCGCGCATGGAGGCGATCGCCGAGCGCGGCAAGGTCGACAAGAAGCTCATCTACTACTACTTTGCCGGCAAGGACGATCTCTTCCTCGCCGTCCTCGAGCAGAGCTACGCCGACATCCGCGCCGCCGAGCACGCGCTGCATCTCGAGGCGAGCGATCCGCTGCGGGCAATCGAGACGCTGGTCGCGTTCACCTGGAACCACTACCTCCGCCACCCCGAGTTCCTCGCCCTGCTCAACAGCGAGAACATGCTGCGCGCCGGCCACCTCAAGCGCTCGCGCCGGATCCGGCAGATGAACTCGCCGCTGATCGAAGTCCTCGCCGACGTGCTGGCCCGCGGCGAGGCGAGCGGAACGCTGCGCAGCGGCATCGACCCGACGCAGCTCTACATCTCGATCGCCGGGCTCGCCTACTTCTATCTCTCGAACAAGCACACGCTCGGCGCCGTCTTCGGCCACGACCTGATGGCGCCGGACGCGCTCGCCGCGCGCCTCGCGCACATGACCGAAGTCGTCCTCGGCTATGTCCGCAAGCCCGCGGCGACGCCGGCGAAGACCCGCGCCGTCGGCACGCCCCGTTCAGCATCGATTTCAAAGACGACCACCAGGAGACCCGCATGAACTCGACCGCGCTCAGCCGCCGCATCGCCCTCGCCGCCCTCCTCGCCGCCGCCGCGGGGACGGCGTCGGCACAGAACTGGAAGCCGACCCGGCCGATCAACCTGATCGTGCCGTGGGCGGCAGGCGGCTCGACCGACCAGATCAGCCGCGTCACCGCCGCCGAGCTCGAGAAGGTGCTCGGCCAGACGATCGTCGTCGTCAACCAGCCGGGCGCGTCGGGATCGATCGGCAGCAAGAGCGCGTTCGACGCGCCTCGCGACGGCTACACCTGGACCGCCGGCGCGGCGCAGGACCTCGGCACCTACCAGTCCCTCGGCTCGCTGAACGCGAGCATCAAGGACTGGAACCTGTTCCTCACCGTCGCCAACATCCAGGTGATCGGCGTCAATCCGGCGACGCCATACCAGAACCCGAAGCAGCTGTTCGATGCGATGAAGGCCAAGCCGAACGCGATTACCGTGGCGACGGCAGGCGTCACCTCGGCCGGCCATAACGCGATGGAGCTGATCGCCAAGGCGACCGGCGTCACCTATCGCCATGTCACCTACGACGGCGGCAACCCGGCGGTCGTCGCCACCGTCGCCGGCGAGGCCGAGGTGACGACGCAGCTCGCCGTCGAGCAGGCCGACATGATCCGCGGCAAGCGCCTCAGGCCGCTGGCGACGGTCAGCGACAAGCCGCTCGACCTCGAAGGCTTCGGCACCATCCCGCCGCTCTCGCAAACGCTGCCGGGCTTCACCGCACCCGCCAACTACTTCGGCATCTTCATCCCGAAGGGCGTCCCCGCCGACGTCGTCAAGACGATCGAGAAAGCCTGGGCCGACACCATCAGCAAGAGCGAGGCGATCAAGAAGTACGCGGCGAGCCGCGGCGCCCTGTTCGCGCCGTCATGGGGCGAAGCGGCGCAACAGGCCGTGTTTCCTGCCATCCAGGCCAACGCGTGGCTGCTCTACACCGGCGGCAAGGCGAAGGTCTCGCCCGACACGGTCGGCATCCCGAAGCCCTGAGGCCGGTCGTGTCGAGCCACGCCGACGTCGCCGTCACCGAGCTCGCTCCCGACGAGGCGCGAGCGCTCGCCGCCAGCGAGCTGCGCGGCGGCCTCGGCTGGATGGCGTTCGGCGTCGCCGTGCTCGCGCTCTCGCTGCGCATGGATCGGCTCGGGGCGCAGCACATCAATCCGTACACCGTGCCGGGCCTGCTGCCCGCGCTGCTCGGCATCGTCATGATCCTGCTCGGCGCGCTGCTCTCGCTGCGCAGCTGGAAGCGCGGCGGGCGCCTCGTCGGTGGGCCGCACTTCGCGATGAGCGGCGTCGCGCTGCGCCGCCTCGCGCTCGTCATCGGCCTGATCGTCGCCTACACGGTCGTCCTGCTCGGCCACGGGCTGCCGTTCTGGGCCGGCG
>DASXIP010000747.1:0-1547 GCA_036497875.1 Caldimonas sp. | reverse complement strand
GGCGCTCCTGAAGAGCGGCGACGACGTCGTGATCCCCGACAACGCGTACGGCCCCGGCCAGGAGTTCGCGCGCCACGAGCTCGCCGGCTGGGGCATCGGCCACCGCTTCTACGATCCGATGGATCCGACGTCGCTCGAGGCGGCGATCGGCGAACGGACGCGTCTCGTCTGGCTCGAGGCACCGGGCTCGGTGACGATGGAGTTTCCCGACCTCGTCGCGCTGATCGGAATCGCGCGTCGGCGCGGCGTGACGACGGTGCTCGACAACACCTGGGGCGCGGGGATCGCGTTCGCGCCATTCGCGATTGGCGACGCCTCAGGTGCCGACGGCGAGCCGGTCGGCGTCGACATCTCGGTGCAGGCGCTGACCAAGTACGCCTCCGGCGGCGGCGACGTGCTGATGGGCTCGGTGACGACTCGCGACGACGCGATCCACCAGCGCATCAAGTCGGCTCACATGCGGATCGGCTTCGGCGTCGGTGGCAACGACGTCGAGCTTGTCCTGCGCTCGCTGCCGTCGCTGCCGTTGCGCTACGAGGCACAGGCGCGTGCCGGCCGCGAGCTCGCCGACTGGTGGGCCAAGCGCCCCGAGGCGGCGCACGTGCTGCATCCGGCGCTGCCGGGCGCGCCCGGCCACGAGCATTGGCGGCGCCTGTGCAGCGACGCCGCGGGCCTGTTCTCGATCGTCCTCGACGAGCGCTACACGCGGGCCCAGGTCGACGCCTTCGTCGATGCGCTGAAGCTGTTCAGGATCGGCTATTCGTGGGCCTGGCCCGTCAGCCTCGTCATCGCGTACGACCTGAAGTCGATGCGCAAGTGCCCGCGCTGGCCGGGCTTTGTCGTCCGCTTCTCGATCGGCCTCGAAGCCGCCCCTGACCTGATCGCCGATTGCGAGCAGGCGCTCGCGGTGCTCCGCCTCTGAGCGGTCAGCGCCGGCGCAGTCGCAGCGTCAGCGGCTCGGGCGACATCGTGAACGCGAGCTCCTCGCGCGGCTCGTCGCGATTCGCTCCACTCCGTGCTGGCGCGACGCTCTCGATCTCGAACCGTCCGAGCAGCACCGAAAGCGCCATCTTGATCTCGAGCATCGCGAGGTGCCTGCCCGGGCAGACGCGCGGACCGGCGCCGAACGGCATCGCGACGCGGTTCGCCGAGCTCGCGCTCGGTGCCGCGTCGGCGAGCCAGCGCTCGGGCTTGAATCGCGCCGGCTCGTCGAAGTGCTCCTCGCGCAGGCTGTCGCTGCGCAACGCTCCCCAGATCAGCGTGTCGGTGGGGATCCGAATGCCGGCGACGTTGGTCTCGCGCAGCGCCTGCAGCATCAGGAACGGCACCACCGGACGCAGCCGCAAGGTCTCGTTGGCGCAGGCCTCGACGTAGTCGAGTGCGGCGAAGCGCTCGATCGTCCAGGCGGCGGGATTGCCGACCCGGGCGTCGACTTCCGCGCGGGCGCGCGCGAAGCACTCGGGGTGCCTGGCGAGCAGCCAGATCGCCCATGCCAGTGTGTTCGCGGTCGTGTCCTCGCCGGCGAGCAGCATCGTCAGCACGTTGCC
>DASXIP010000746.1:0-8628 GCA_036497875.1 Caldimonas sp. | reverse complement strand
GGCCATCTGCATGATCTGCTGCGAGCCGAGATTCGACGTCATCACGATGACCGTGTTCTTGAAGTCGACCGTTCGCCCCTGGCCGTCGGTCAGGCGGCCGTCGTCGAGCACCTGCAGCAGCACGTTGAAGACGTCCGGGTGCGCCTTCTCGACCTCGTCGAGCAGCAGCACGCTGTACGGCTTCCTGCGCACCGCCTCGGTCAGGTAGCCGCCCTCGTCGTAGCCGACGTAGCCCGGCGGCGCGCCGATCATGCGCGCGACCGAGTGCTTCTCCATGAACTCGCTCATGTCGAGCCGGACCAGGTGATCCTCGCTGTCGAACAGGAAGGCGGCGAGTGCCTTGCAGAGCTCGGTCTTGCCGACGCCGGTTGGTCCGAGGAACAGGAACGAGCCGGTCGGCCGGTTCGGGTCCGACAGCCCTGAGCGCGAGCGACGGATCGCGTTGGCGACCGCGCTGATCGCTTCGTCTTGGCCGACGACGCGTTCGTGCAGCTTGGCTTCCATCTGCAGCAGCTTGTCGCGCTCGCCCTGCATTAGCTTCGAGACCGGAATTCCGGTCGCGCGGGCGACGACCTCGGCGATCTCCTCGGCACCGACCATCGTTCGCAGCAGCTGGGGCTTTCCGCCTTCGGCGCCCTTCTTCTTCTCGTTCGCCTGCGCTTCCTTCAGCTTTCGCTCGAGCTCGGGCAGCGTCTCGTAGCGCAGCTTGGCGACCTTTTCATATTCGCCCTTGCGCGTCAGCTCGTCGACCTGCGTGCGGATGCGGTCGATTTCCTCGAGCATCTGCGCCGATCCCTGCGCTTGCGCCTTCTCGGCCTTCCAGATCTCCTCGAGATCGGCGATCTCGCGCTGAACGCGCCCGATCTCTTCCTCGATCAGGTCGCGGCGACGCTTGCTCGCCTCGTCTTTTTCCTTGAGGACGGCGGCGCGCTCGATCTGCAGTTGGATCATGCGGCGGTCGAGCTTGTCGAGCGCCTCGGGCTTGGAGTCGATCTCGATCTTGACCTTCGACGCCGCCTCGTCGATCAGATCGATGGCCTTGTCGGGAAGGAAGCGGTCGGTGATGTAGCGGTGGCTCAGCTCGGCCGCGGCGACGATCGCCGGGTCGGTGATCTCGACACCGTGGTGCGCCTCGTACTTTTCCTGCAGCCCGCGCAGGATCGCGATCGTCGCCTCGACGCTTGGCTCGCCGACGAGGATCTTCTGGAAGCGCCGCTCGAGCGCGGCGTCCTTCTCGATGTACTTGCGGTACTCGTTGAGCGTCGTCGCGCCGATGCAATGCAACTCGCCGCGAGCGAGCGCCGGCTTGAGCATGTTGCCGGCATCGATCGCGCCTTCAGCCTTGCCGGCGCCGACCATGGTGTGGATCTCGTCGATGAAGACGATCGTCCTGCCCTCGTCCTGGGCGACTTCCTTGAGCACCGATTTCAGCCGTTCCTCGAACTCGCCGCGGTACTTCGCGCCGGCGAGGAGGAGCGCCATGTCGAGCACGAGGACGCGCTTGTCCTTGAGCGAGTCCGGGACCTCGCCGGCGACGATGCGCTGCGCCAGGCCCTCGACGATCGCCGTCTTGCCGACGCCCGGCTCGCCGATCAGCACCGGATTGTTCTTGGTGCGCCGCTGCAGCACCTGGATCGCGCGACGGATCTCGTCGTCGCGACCGATCACCGGGTCGAGCTTGCCGTTCCTGGCCCGCTCAGTGAGGTCCATCGTGTACTTCTTCAGTGCCTCGCGCTGACCCTCGGCCTCGGCGCTGTCGACCTTCTGGCCGCCGCGCACCGCCTCGACCGCGGCCTCGAGCGATTTGCGGTTGGCGCCGAACTCCTTCAGCAGCGAGCCGATGGCAGTCTTCGACTCGGCCGCCGCGAGCACGAACATCTCGCTCGAGATGAACTGGTCGCCGCGCTTGCCCGCTTCCTTCTCCGAGGCCTGCAGCAAGGCGCCGAGCTCGCGGCCAGGCTGCACCTGCTCGCCGCCCTGCACCTGCGGCAGCCGCTTCATCGCGTCTTCGAGCGCACTCTGCAACTTGGCGACGTTGACGCCGGCTCGCGCGAGTAGCGCCTTTGGCCCGTCGGTCTGCGCCAGCATGGCCGCGAGCACGTGGGCCGGCTCGATATAGGGGTTGTCGCGCGCGACCGCCAGGCTCTGCGCTTCACCGAGCGCCTCCTGGAAGGTCGTCGTCAGCTTGTCGATTCGCATGGACGGGATTCCTCCGGATCGACTCGAGGTGGGGCGCCGGGGCCGCGTTTTCAAGCCGGCAAGCGGCCGGCTGCTTGACTCAGCGCAAGAGAAGGACGCCGGCGAGACGAAAGCCGATCGCGGCGCAAGTGGGAGCGCCGAGAACGTGGGCCAGCCGTTGGCCGAGGGCGAGCAGGAACTGGCCGCGATGGAGCAGGATCAGCGATTCGACCGAGAAAGCCGAGAAGGTCGTGAAGCCACCCAGCAGCCCAGTGACGAGGAGCGGGCGCAGCAGCTCGTTCGGCGAATGCTCCAGCCAGAACAGGATGGCGCCGATGCACAGACCGCCGACGCAGACGAACAGCGTGCCCAGCGGAAAGCCCGCCCAGCGCGCGTTCAACCAGAGGCCCGCGCCGAGCGCAGCAGCGCACCGACCGCGGCCCCCACGGAGACGGCGCCAACCTCGAGCCAGGGCATCTTCAGCGCCCGGCCACTAAAGAGCCGGCGTTGCCTGCCGCGATCCCCCAGCGCGCCAGCGCCGCGTCGTCGCTGACGCGCGCGTCGACCCAGCGAACGCCCTCGGGGCCGGCCTCCTTCTTCCAGAACGGCGCCTGCGTCTTCAGATAGTCCATCAGGAACTCGCAGGCTTGGAACGCCTGGCCGCGGTGCGATGCGGTGACGGCGACGAGGACGATCTGCGCCAGCGGCGCGAGGACGCCGACCCGATGGACGACGCGCACGGCACGGACTTCGAAGCGGCGCACCGCCTCGTCAACCATCGCCTCGATCGCCGCTTCGGTCATGCCCGGGTAGTGCTCGAGCTCGAGCGAAGCCACCGCCGCGTCGTCATTGCGATCGCGAACCGTGCCGACGAAGACGGCGACCGCGCCGACGCCACCGTCACCGGCTCGCAGCGCCGCGACCTCGGCGGCGATGTCGAAGTCGGCGGTGCGAATCTCGACCCGAGGCGCTGGCACGACCATGCTCGCTCAGCCACCCGTCAGCGGCGGAAAGAAGCCGATCTCGTCACCATCGGCGAGCGGCGTGTCTTCGGCGCAGAGAACGCGGTTCCTTGCGCTGCGCAGCACCCGCTCACGGCCGAGCGCCTCGGCGTGGCGGCCGCCGCGGTCGGCCAGCGCATCGCGCAGCGCGGCGATGCTCCAACCCGGCGCGATCTCGACGTCCTCTCCCGGGCCGAGCGCCTCGCGGACCGACGCGAAGTAGCGCACCACGACGCTCATCCGAGCAACTCCCGAAGCGACAGGTAGCGCACCGTGTCGCCGGGTGCGATCGCGAGGCCGCCGGGGTTGTCGACGAGGCCGTCGGCCCAGACGGTCGAGGTCAGCACCGCCGATCCCTGGTGGCCGAACAGGTCGAGCCCGCCGGCGTCGTTGCGACGCGCGCGCACGAATTCGCGCCGCCGGTCGGGCTTTGACCACGCGAAGTCGGCGCGCATCGCGATTGGCCGCGGCGCGAGTTCGGTCGCGCCCTGCAGGCGGAGCAGCACCGGGCGAACCGCGAGCAGGAAGGTGACGAACGCCGAGACCGGGTTGCCGGGCAGGCCGACGAACCAAGCCGACGAGCCGTCGGCGCGGAAGACTTCGCCGAACGCGAGCGGCTTGCCGGGCTTCATCGCGATCTGCCAGAGATCGAGCCTGCCCTCCTTCTCGACCGCGGGGCGGAGGTGGTCTTCCTCGCCGACCGACATGCCGCCGCAGGTGACGATCAGGTCGTTCGTCTCGGCGGCGCGCTTGAGCGCGGCGCGGGTCGCGTCGAGCTTGTCCGGAACGATGCCGAGGTCGTCCTGGACGCCGCCGAGCGACTCGATCAGCGCGCGCAGCGTGAAGCGGTTCGAGTTGTAGATCGCGCCCGGCTTGAGCGCTTCACCTGGCATCGCCAGCTCGTCACCGGTCGAGAACAGCGCGACGCGGGGCCGGCGCGCGACCTGCAGCGTCGCCGCGCCGACCGACGCCGCCATGCCGACGGCCTGCGGCAGCAAGCGCATGCCCGCGGCGAGGACGCGCGCGCCGCGTTCGACATCCTCGCCGCGGCGGCGAATCGCTTGCCCCGGGCGGACGGCGGCATCAACGCGCACCCCGCCGTCGACGACGCTGCACTGCTCCTGCATGACAACCGCATCGGCACCCGGCGGCACCTGGGCGCCGGTGAAGATGCGGGCCGCCGTGCCGGGTGCCAGGGGGCCGCCGACGCTGCCGGCCGGGATCCGCTGGCTGACCGGCAGCACCGCCCCGGGCGCGGCGACATCGGCGGCACGCAGCGCGTAGCCGTCCATCTCGCTGTTGTCGGCCGGCGGCACATCGAGCTGCGACCGAACGTCGTCGGCGAGGACGCGGCCGAGCGCGTCGAACGTCGAGACCGTCTCGGCGCGTGCCGGGTCAGGGCCGGCGACGCGGGCGAGGATCCGCTCGATCGCGTCATCGAGAGCGAGCAGCGGCGGTCGGGTGGCAGGCGGGATAGCGCTCATCGCCAGTCATTTTCGGCGATCAGCGCCTTCAGCCGCTCGACGTCGGCCGGAATCGCCACGACGCGCTGGGGCAGCTCCTCGAGGCCGACGAGCCGCTCCGGGCGCGGCGCGTCGCGGCCGATCGCGGCCCGGATCGTGGCGTTGAATTTCGCCGCCAACGCGGTCTCGAGGACGATCATCGGCGTCGCCGGCTCGCGGCAGTCGCGCGCGACCTTGAGCGCATCGGCGGTGTGCGGATCGATGACCTCGCCGGCCCGGGCGTGGACGTCCCGGATCGTCGCCAGCCGGTCGGCTGCCGTGCTGCTGCCGCTGACGAAGCCGAACGCCGCGATACGCTCGCGCTCCGCGGGCGCGAGCGTGAAGACGCGGCGCGTCTCGACCTCGGCGAAGAGCGAGCGCGTGCGCGGCGCGTCGCGGCCGAGCGCGTCGAAGACGAAGCGCTCGAAGTTCGATGCCTTCGAGATGTCCATCGACGGGCTCGACGTCTCGTGCGTTTCGGCGGCGCTGCGGACGCGGTAGGTGCCGGTACGGAAGAACTCGTCGAGGACGTCGTTCTCGTTGGTCGCGAGCACGAGACGGCGGATCGGCAGGCCCATCGAGCGCGCGACATGGCCGGCGCAGATGTTGCCGAAGTTGCCGGTCGGGACCGCGAAATCGACGGCGTCGCCGTCACGTCGGGTCGCCTGGAAGTAGGCGGCGAAGTAGTAGACGACCTGCGCCAGCAGCCGCGCCCAGTTGATCGAGTTGACCGTCCCGATCGCGTGCCGCTCCTTGAACGCGAGGTCGGCCGAGACCGCCTTGACGAGGTCCTGGCAATCATCGAACACGCCATCGATCGCGATGTTGTGGATGTTCGCATCGAGCAGGCTGAACATCTGCGCCTGCTGGAACGGGCTCATGCGGCCTTTCGGCGAAAGCATGAACACCTCGATGCCACGCTTGCCGCGCAACGCGTACTCGGCCGCGCTGCCGGTGTCGCCCGAGGTTGCGCCGAGGACGTTCAGCGTGCGGCCGCGCCGCGCCAGCTCGTGCTCGAACGCGTTGCCGAGAAACTGCATCGCGATGTCTTTGAACGCAAGCGTCGGCCCGTTCGAGAGACCGAGGATGAAGACGCCGGCCTCGAGCGGACGCAATGGCGCGATACGCTCGTCGCCGAACAGATCGGATGTCCAGCTGCGCGCGACGAGCGCGCGCAGCTCGGCCGGCGCGATGTCGTCGATGAAGAGCGACATCACGGCATGAGCGAGCTCAGGATACGAGAGGTGGCGCCAGGCCGCGAGCATCGGGGCGTCGACCGTCGGATAGCGTTCCGGAACGTAGAGGCCGCCGTCGGGAGCGAGGCCCTCGAGCAGGATCTCGGCAAAGCCGCGTCGCCGCGCGTCGCCGCGCGTGCTCAGGTACTTCACGCCAGATCTTCTTTGCGGATGCGGACGATTTTCGCGAGCACGGTCGGCAGCGCCTGCATCTTGCCGATGGCCGCGGTCATACGGCCTTCGACGGTGTCGTGGGTCAGGATGATGACGTCGGTGCGCGCCTCGCCGACACCAGCGGCGCTCGGCCGCTGCAGGAGCGCGTCGATCGAGATGCCATGCTCGGCGAGGATGCCGGTGATTCGGGCGAGGACGCCGGTCTCGTCGGCGACCTGCAGCCGCAGGTAGAACGCGGTCACGACCTCGTCAATCGGCAGCACGCCGAGGTCTTGCACCGCCGCGGGCTGGAACGCGAGATGCGGGACGCGATGGTCGGGGTCGGCGGTAGCGAGCCGCGCGATGTCGACCAGGTCGGCGATTACCGCCGATGCCGTTGGCTCCGCGCCCGCGCCCTTGCCGTAGTAAAGCGTCGTTCCGACCGCGTCGCCTTGGACCATGACGGCGTTCATGGCGCCCTCGACGTTGGCGATGAGTCGCCGCGACGGCACCAGGGTCGGATGGACGCGCAGCTCGATCCCGGCGGCGCTTCCGGCACCGGCGTGGCGGCGCTTGGTGATCGCGAGCAGCTTGATGCGGTAGCCGAGCTGCTCCGCGTAGGCGATGTCGGCCGCCTGCAGCTCGCCGATGCCTTCGACGTAGGCCTTCGCAAACTGCACCGGAACGCCAAACGCGATCGCGCTCACGATCGTCGCCTTGTGCGCGGCGTCGATGCCGGTGATGTCGAACGTCGGATCGGCTTCGGCGTAGCCGAGCCGTTGGGCGTCGGCGAGCGCTTCGGCGAAGTCGATCCGCTTCTCGCGCATCTCCGAGAGGACGAAGTTGGTCGTGCCGTTGATGATGCCGGCGATCCACTCGATCCGGTTCGCGGTCAGGCCCTCGCGCAGCGCCTTGATGATCGGGATGCCGCCCGCAACCGCCGCCTCGAACGCGACGACAACGCCGTTCTCGCGCGCCGCCGCGAAGATCTCGGTGCCGTGGACTGCGAGCAGCGCCTTGTTCGCGGTGACGACGTGCTTGCCGGCGCGGATCGCTTCGAGGACGAGCTCGCGCGCGACCGTCGTGCCGCCGATCAGCTCGATCACGGCGTCGAGGTCGGGCCGCGCGATCAGCGCGCGCGCGTCGCCGCCGACCTCGGCGCTGCCGTCAGCGGCGACGGCACGGGCGCGCGCCTGATCGACGTCGGCGATCTGCGTGATGCGGATCTCGCGGCCGGCGCGGCGCCGGATCTCTTCCTTGTTGCGGCGCAGGACGGCGAAAGTGCCGCCGCCGACGATGCCCGCGCCGAGCAGGCCGACCTGGAACGGCTTCATCGCGCGTGCCGCGTCCGGTAGTGCTCGAGGAAGGCTGCGATCCGGCCGATGGCTTCGGTCAGGTCGTCGGAATTCGGCAGGAAAACGACGCGAAGGTGGTCGGGCTCGGGCCAGTTGAAGCCGGTCCCCTGGACGATCAGCACCTTCTGCTCGGCGAGCAGCTCGTAGGCGAACTGCCGGTCGTCGGCGATCGGGTAGAGCTTCGGGTCGAGACGCGGGAACATGTAGAGCGCGGCCTTGGGCTTGACACAGGTCACGCCCGGGATCGCGGTCAGCAGCGAGTGGGCGAGATCGCGCTGGCGCGCGAGACGGCCGCCGGGCGCGACGAGGTCGTCGATGCTCTGATAGCCGCCGAGCGCGGTCTGGATCGCGAGCTGCCCGGGCGTGTTCGAGCACAGCCGCATCGAGGCGAGCATGTTCAGGCCCTCGATGTAGTCGCCCGCGTGGCGCTTTTCGCCCGAGACGACCATCCAGCCGGCACGGTAGCCGCACGAGCGATAGTTCTTCGACAGGCCGTTGAATGTGAGGACGAGCAGGTCGTCGGCGACCGACGCGATCGACGTGTGGTGCTCGCCATCGTAGAGCGTCTTGTCGTAGATCTCGTCGGCGAAGACGATCAGGTCATGCCGGCGCGCGAGGGCGACGATCTTCTCTAGCACCTCGACCGGGTAGAGCGCGCCGGTCGGGTTGTTGGGGTTGATGACGACGATGGCGCGCGTGCGCGGCGTCACCTTCGCAGCCATGTCGTCAAGGTCCGGCAGCCAGTCCGACGACTCGTCGCACAGGTAGTGCACCGGCGTTCCGCCCGACAGCGCGACCGATGCCGTCCAGAGCGGATAGTCGGGGGCCGGGATCAGCACCTCGTCGCCGTCGTTGAGCAGCGCGTTCATGCTCATCGTGATCAGCTCGGAGGCGCCGTTGCCGAGAAAGACGTCGTCGATCGCGACGCCCTTGATGTGCTTTTGCTGCGTGTAGTGGACGATCGCCTTGCGCGGCGCGAACAGGCCCTTGGAATCGGTATAGCCCGCCGCGTTCGGCAGGTTGCGGATCATGTCCTGGACGATCTCGTCCGGTGGCTCGAGCCCGAACGCGGCGATGTTGCCGATGTTGAGCTTGATGATGTGCTGGCCCTCTTCCTCCATCTGGCGCGCCTTCTCGAGGACCGGGCCGCGGATGTCGTAGCAGACGTTGGCGAGCTTGCTCGACTTCTGAAGAGGTTGCACGA
>DASXIP010000745.1:0-1939 GCA_036497875.1 Caldimonas sp. | reverse complement strand
GCAGCGGGCGATCGATTGTAGGGAGCGGTTGGGAGCGCTCGTCTCACACATCTTTACGGCAAGGTTACCTGGCGGCCGTCAGCAGCGGCGCGCAACGGCCGTTATCCAGTGGCGAGGGCCTCGCAATCAACCTTCGATTCCACTGCACACCAAGGGAGAGCACCATGCACAAGTTCACGACTTTGACCGCCGCCGTCGCGCTCGCGATCGCTTCGTTCGGCGCACTGGCCGGCGCCACCGCGACCCCGCGCGTCGAGCAGCGCGAGGCGAACCAGCAGGCGCGCATCGACGCCGGCGTCGCGTCGGGGCAGCTCACGGCGCGCGAGACGAACCGGCTCGACAAGCAGCAGGCGCATATCGCCAGCGTCGAAGCCAAGGACAAGGCCAACGGCACCGTCACCAAGGCCGAGCGTCAGCAACTGCATCGCATGCAGAACCACGCCAGCAAGAACATCTACCACCAGAAGCACGACGCTCAAGTCGCGGCGAAGCCCTGAACGGCTAACCGTCGCCCGCCGCGCCGCGCAGCGCCAGCGCACGCGCGTAGAGCGCGTTGCGCGGCGCGCCGGCGATCTCGGCGGCGATGGCCACCGCTTGCTTGAGCGGCAACGCGTTGAGCAAGGTCGTGAGCAGCGCATCGTGCGCGCTCTCGCCTTCCTTCTCCATTGGGGGCACCGCATGCAGGACGACGACGAACTCGCCGCGCGAGCGGTGCGGGTCGGCTGCAAGCCACGCCGGCCACGCATCGGCCGGTATCGTGTCGATCGCCTCGAACTGCTTCGTCAGTTCGCGACAGACGGTGAGTCGGCGCGACGGACACGCCGCCGCCAACAACTCGGCCAGGGCGCCGATCCGATGCGGCGCTTCAAAGATCACCTGCGTCGCTTCAGAGTGCGCGATCGCGTCGGCTGCGCGGGCGCGCTCCGCGCCGCGCGCTGGCAAGAAGCCGACCACCGCGAAGCCGCTCGAACCTACATCGCCGGTCGCCGACAGCGCGGCGAGCGCGCTGCTCGCGCCCGGGATCGGCACCACACGATGACCCGCGGCGCGCACCGCCGCAACGAGCTCGGCACCGGGGTCGCTGACCGCGGGAGTTCCGGCGTCGCTGACGTAGGCGATGCGCTCGCCGCGCGCCAACCTCTCGAGGACAGCGCCGGCGGCGGCGCGCTCGTTGTGCGCATGCACCGCGAGCAGCGGCTTGATGATCGCGAAGTGGCGCAGCAGCGCCGCGCTGTGGCGCGTGTCCTCGCACGCGACCGCGTCGACGATCGCGAGCACGTGCAAGGCGCGCAGCGTGATGTCGGCGAGGTTGCCGATCGGCGTCGCGACGACGTAGAGCGCACCGGCGGGATACTGCTGGCCGGCGGCGGCAAGAGCCGCTGCCTCGACGAGCTTGGCTCCATCCAACTGATGCGACCTCCGGCGCGCGCCCCGCGGTGACGAACCTGCCAACGACCAAAGCGCTCAGCGACGCCGCCGAAGCGCGCGCCCTCGACCATCTCCTGGCCGCGGGACTGGTGCTGGTGCGGCGCAATTATCGCGTCGCGCGCGGGCCGCGGGCGCGCGGCGGCGAGGTCGATCTCGTCATACACGATCGCGACGGTACGCTCGTCTTCGTCGAGGTCCGGGTGCGTAGCGACAACCGCTTCGGCGGCGCGGCGGCGAGCGTCGGTGCGGCGAAGCGGCAGCGCCTGGTCTTGCGGCGACGCATTTCCTGCGCGCGCTGCGCGATCCGCCGCCGTGCCGGTTCGACGTCGTCGCGGTCGACGGCGACACGATCGAGTGGCTGCGCGCCGCCTTCGATGCGGGCTAGCGAAGACCACCGTGAAGCGGATCGCCAACACCGTGTCATATCATCCGTGACCATGCTCGAGCAACGCATCCAGCAGCAGTTCTTCGACAGCGCCGATCTGCACAACGCCGCCGCCGAAGTGCTCTC
>DASXIP010000744.1:0-2087 GCA_036497875.1 Caldimonas sp. | reverse complement strand
GTGAGCTACCTGCTCGTCGTCCTCTGCTCCGACCACGACGCGACGCCGGTGATCAACGCGGGCACGCTCTACGCCTGAGCCGCGGACCACGCCGCAGCGACAGCGACGATGGCGAGTCCCGACAAAAAGTCGTTCCTGCTGCGCATCGATCCCGAGCTCTGGGCCGAGATCGAGCGCCTCGCGGCGGCCGAGCTGCGCAGCGTCAACGCGCAGGTCGAGTACCTGCTGCGTGACGCCCTCGCGGCGCGGCGCGGCGGCACGGCGCCGCGCGCGAACGCCGCTGCACGCCGCAAGCGCTGACGCAGGGTCAGCGTTCGATCCGCGCGACCGCGCTATGCGCGTGGATCGACTCGAAGTTCTCGACATCGACCGTGTAGCGGCCGACACGCGCGTCGGCGTTCAGGCGCAGCGCGACGTCGCGCACCATGTCCTCGACGAACTTCGGATTTTCGTAGGCGCGCTCGGTGATCCATTTCTCGTCGACGCGTTTGAGCGACGACCAGATCTCGGCCGACGCCGAGTCTTCGGCGAAGCGAACCAGCTCGCGCCACGACAGCTCGGTGAGCGCTTCGACGCGGATCGTGACGTGCGAGCGCTGGTTGTGCGCGCCGTAGTCGGAGATCTCCTTCGAGCACGGGCAGAGCGACTTGACCGGAACGACGACCTCGAGCCAGATCTTCACTTCTCCGCCGGTCGCCTCGACGTCGAAGCGGCCCTGGTACTCGAGCAGGCTCTCGACTCCCGAGACCGGCGCGCGCTTTCGCAGGAAGAACGGGAACGACGCCTCGATCCTGCCCGCGTCGGCACCGAGCAGCGCCAGCATGCGCACGGCTTCGCGGCGCAGCGTCGGGACGTCGAGCGGAACGTCGATCGCATCGAGCCAGGCGACGAAGCGCGACATGTGCGTTCCCTTCTGCTCGGCAGGCAGGGCAACGTCGAGCGCCCATTCGGCGACGGTCGGCAGGATCGCGCCTTCGATCCGCAGCTGCAGCGGATAGCGGACGCGACGGATGCCGACGCGCTGGATCGCGAGATGGCGGTCGTCGCGCGCGCCCTGGGTGTCCGGAATGTGGAGGACATCGACGAGGTTGGTCATCGCCGCCTCACTGGCCGACCGCGGTGCGCAGCAAGGCCGGCGGCGCGCCGAAGCGGCGCTGGATCGATTGCTCGATGCCGGCGGCGTCGAGCCCGCACATCGCGAGCAGCCGGGCCGGGTCGCCGTGCTCGATGAACGTGTCGGGCAGGCCGAGGACGAGCACCGGGACGTCGATCCGCGCCTCGGCGAGAGCT
Organism: Caldimonas sp.; assembly: GCA_036497875.1. Classification (GTDB taxonomy): domain Bacteria; phylum Pseudomonadota; class Gammaproteobacteria; order Burkholderiales; family Burkholderiaceae_C; genus Schlegelella_A. The sequence goes on along the minus strand of DASXIP010000744.1, from coordinate 797 downwards.
TCGAGGACGTCGCTTCCCGCGCCGCCCATCACGGTGCCTTCTTCCACGGTGACGATTGCATCATGGCGGCGCGCGAGGTCAGTCACGAGGGCGACATCGAGCGGCTTGGCGAAGCGCATGTTGGCGACCGTCGCATCGATCCGCTCGGCCGCCGCGAGCGCGGGATAGAGCAACGTGCCGAAGGCGAGGATCGCAATCCGCTTGCCCGGCTGGCTCGGCGTGCGCTTGCTCTCGCGCCGGATCTCGCCGACCCCGAACGGGATCTCGGTCATTGCCGCCTTGACCTGCTCGCCAGCGCCGGCGCCGCGCGGGTAGCGCACGGCGACCGGGTGGTTCTGCATGAATGCGGTGTAGAGCGCGTGCCGGCACTCGTTCTCGTCGGCCGGCGTCAGCACGCTGACGTTGGGCAGGCAGCGCAGGTAGGCGATGTCGAAGCTGCCGGCGTGCGTCGCACCGTCGGCGCCGACCAGCCCCGCCCGATCGAGCGCGAAGACGACCGGCAGGTTCTGGATCGCGACGTCGTGGACCAGCTGGTCGTAGCCGCGCTGCATGAAGGTCTAGTAGATCGCGACGACCGGCTTGATGCCTTCGCAGGCCAGCCCGGCGGCGAAGGTGACGGCGTGCTGCTCGGCGATCCCGACGTCGTGATAGCGAGCCGGGAACCGCTTCGCGAACTCGACCATGCCCGAGCCCTCGCGCATCGCCGGCGTGATGCCGACCAGGCGCTCGTCCTTCTCGGCCATGTCGCATAGCCACTTGCCAAAGACCTGGGTGAAGGTCGTCTTCGCCGGCGTCGC
>DASXIP010000743.1:0-2874 GCA_036497875.1 Caldimonas sp. | reverse complement strand
ATCTCGCCGTCGAGCACGGTGCCGTCTGGCAGCGCACGCGCGAGCTCGACGATCTCGGGAAAGCGTTCGGTGACGAGCTCTTCGCCGCGCGACCAGATCCAGACCTGGCGCGCGCGCTTGACGGTCTGGGCGCGGATGCCGACGTACTTCCACTCGACGATCCAGTCCGCGGGCTCGCCGAGCCGAGTCGCGAGTTCGCTCTCGGTCAGCTCGAGCGAGTGGGCGAGAAAGAACGGATACGGCTGGCCGAGGTCGTGCAGGCCGGGCTCGCCCGACGCGGTGAGCTGCAGGTAGCGCTCCGGCGTCGGCACGGCGTGCTTGTCGGTGTAGCCCATCATGCGCTGGGCAACGAGCCTGGCATCGACGCCGGCGCCTTCGGCGAGCGCGCGCTGGACGAGCAGCTTGCTGACGCCGACGCGGAACGCGCCACCGATCAGCTTGTTGAGCAGGAACCGCTCGGCGGTGTCGAGCTCGTCCCAGTACGACGACACCCGGGCCGCCTGCTCGGCCGGCGCGAGGCCGCGCAGGGTCAGCAGTCGCTCCTCGACCCAGTCGGCGAGGCCGACGTCGCTTCGGCTCCGCGGCGGCGGCAGCACGAGGGCGACGGTCTCGGCGAAGTCGCCGACCGCCTGGTAGCAGGCATCGAACAGCCACTCGGGAATGCCGGCATCACCGCAGGCGGCGGCCCACAGCACGCTGTTCGGCACGACCTGGCGCGGCTTGCCGCCGGCGAGGACATACACCGCCCACGCGGCGTCGCGCGGCGACGCGGCGGCGAAGTAGCGCTTCAGCGCGTCGATCCTGGCGAGCGTCGCGGTACTCCGGTCGAGCTCGGCGAACAGACTGGCGAAGAGCTTCATGCGATGTCGGCGTCGTCGTCCTGGCCGTACTCGGTCGCAAACGCCGATGCCTCGATGCCCTGCTCGGTCAGCCAGCGCACCATCACCGCCTCGTAGCCGTGGGTGACGATGACGCGCTCGGCGCCGGTCGCGACGATCGCGCGCTGCAGCCCCGGCCAATCGGAGTGGTCGCTGAGAACGAAGCCGCGGTCGATCGAGCGCCGGCGGCGCGTGCCGCGGAGCATCATCCAGCCGCTCGCGAAGGCGTCGCTGTAGTCGCCGAAGCGGCGCGTCCAGGTCGATCCCTGCACCGACGGCGGCGCGACCACGAGCGCGCGCCTGAACAGCGCCTTGTCGCTGATCTCGGTCGCGATCGGCGTCTGCGGCAGCGCGATGCCCGCGACGCGATACGCGCGGTTGAGAGGCTCGACCGCGCCGTGAACGAAGATCGGGCCGATCGAGCGATCGACTCCCTTGAGGATGCGTTGCGCCTTGCCGAACGCGTAGGCCATCAGCAGGCTCGCGCGACCGGCGTCGGCGTTCGCCCGCCACCAGTCGTCGATCTCGGCGAAGACCTCCGCCTGCGGCCGCCAGCGGTAGATCGGCAGGCCGAAGGTCGACTCGGTGATGAAGCAGTGGCAACGCACCGGCTCGAACGGCGCGCACGTCTGGTTGTCCTCGCGCGCGTCGACGCTGCTGCCGGCGACGTAGTAGTCGCCCGACGCCACCCAGACCCGCCCGCCGTGCTCGAGGCGCACCTGTGCCGAGCCGAGGACGTGGCCCGCAGGATGGAGGCTGACGCGGACGCCGAAGTGATCGATGGCCTCGCCGTAGGGCAGCGTCTGCAGATCGACGTCACCGAGGCGCGTGCGCAGCACGCCCTCGGCCGGCGCCGCGGCGAGATAGTGGGCATGGCCGCGGCGCGCGTGGTCGCCGTGCGCGTGGGTGATGACGGCGCGCTCGACCGGCTGCCACGGGTCGATGTAGAAGTCGCCCGGCGGGCAGTAGAGGCCGTCCTTGCGCTGGACGACGAGGTCTTCGCTCATTGACAGCGACTCGCCCTCGGGCACCGGCTCAGTAACGGTGGCGGGTCGCGAACAGGGCGAAGCGCATCGCGCCGTAGGCGATCCAGGCGAGGCTGCGGTGAAGGAACGGCCGCTGCTCGTGCACCGCCGTCTCGACACGCTGGCCGCCGTGTTCGACGGCCTCCTGCAGGTGCGCGCGCAGCTCGGCGCCGAATGCGTCGTCGCGGATGAAGACGTTGGCTTCGCGCGCGAGCAGGAGGCTCAGCGGGTCGAGGTTCGACGAGCCGACGGTCGACAGGCCGCCGCGCGCGCCGTCGAACACCGCCACCTTGGCATGCAGGAAGCTCGGCGCGTACTCGATGATCTCGATGCCGGCGTCGAGCATGACGCCGTACATCGCGCGACTGGTGTGGTGCTGCATGAAGTACTCGTAGCGCCCCTGCAGGAAGAGCGTGATGCGAACGCCGCGCTTCGCAGCTCGCAGGAGCGAGCGCTGCAACGCGACGCCGGGGACGAAGTACGCATTGGCGATCTGGATCTCCTGCTTCGCCTGGGCGATCGCGAAACGGTAGAAGTGCTCGATGCGCTTGCGAAAGCGCAGGTTGTCGCGCAGCACGAGGCTGGCGAGGACGCCCGGGGCCTGCGGCCCCGGCGCGGCGCCGAGGTCGGCCGCCTTCAGCTGCGGATCGCCGGCGTCGGTGCCGGCGCGCGCCGCCTTGCGAACGGTCGCCAGCGCCGCCCGGACGTCGACGTGGCGCGCCTCGCGCGACGCCTGCATGCGCAGCCAGAGCCGCGTCATCGTCTCGTGCGCGTCCTCGACGAGCGGCCCCGTCACGCGGACGGCGAAGTCGAAGCGCGGCTCGTCGAGCGCGCCGCGCGTCGGATCGAAGTAGTCGTCGAGCAGGTTGATGCCGCCGCAGAAGCAGATCGTCGCATCGACGACGCAGAGCTTGCGATGCAGGCGCCGCCAGCGCGCCGGCAGCAGGATGCGCCAGCCGCGCGCCGGGTTG
>DASXIP010000742.1:0-5900 GCA_036497875.1 Caldimonas sp. | reverse complement strand
ACCAACCACGCCGGCGCGGCCGCCATGGCCGTCGCCGGCGAGCTCGCTCGTCGCCGCCGCGAGGCGGACCGCGAACGGCTCGCCGCGCGCCGCCATCGCGCAGCCGATCGCGTCGAGCATGAGGTGGCGCGCGCGCAGGCTTACCGCGGGCGGAACCTGCTCGAGGCGCAGGCCGTGGGCGAAGGCAGCGAGGCGGGTGGCGATCGTCGGGCCGGCGCCGGCCGGCGGGGAGGTCTGGGCGCTCATGGTCGGGTGCTCGCTCATTTGTGCGGACAATTGTCCGACCCCACGCCGCGCTTGTCAACGCTTGACGCGGCCGGTCGGCCTGCGTGATAATGTCCGGACATTTGATCCACCGGATCTGCCGATGAACATCCGCCAGCCCCGCTCCATGCTCTTCGTCTCGGGCGAGAAGGTCGAGCGCTTCGCCAAGGCGATGGCCGCCGGCGCCGACCTCGTCTGCATCGACCTCGAGGATGCCGTCCATCCCGATCGCAAGGAAGAGGCGCGCAGCCAGGTCCTCGGCTGGCTGAAGGATGCGGTGCGCAACGCCGACGGCCCCGGAGTCGCGCTGCGGGTCAACGGCCTGCGCACGCTCGACGGGCTGCGCGACGTCCTTGCCTTCGTCGCCTCGGGAATTCGCGTCGACTGGCTGCTGCTGCCGAAGGCCGAGCATGCCGGCGACGTGCAAACGCTCGAGGCCTGGTGCGGCACGCAGGTCGGCGCGATCACGGCGCTGGTCGAGTCGCCGCTCGGGATCGAGAACGCCGCGTCGTTGGCGCGCGCCGGCGGCAAGCTCGGCGCACTGATGCTCGGCGGCGCCGACCTCTCGGCCGAGCTCGACGCGAAATTCGATTGGGAAGGCCTGCGCTACGCACGCGGCCGTCTTGTCAACGCCGCGAAGTCCGCGGGGCTGCAGGCCTGGGACGTGCCCAACGTCGACCTCGCGAGCGACGAAGGCCTTGCCACCGAGACGCGCAACGCGCTCGCTCTCGGCTTCGGCTGCAAGACCGCGATCCATCCGCAGCAGATCAAGACGATCCACGCCGCCTTCACGCCGACGCCGGCCGATGTCGAGTGGGCGAGGCTGCTGCTGCAGGCCGTCCCCGAGGGCCAGGGCAGCGGCGCCTTCCTGTTCCAGGGAAAGATGGTCGATGCGCCGCTGCTGAAGAAGGCGCGGCGGATCGCCGAGCTCGCCAAGGCCTCGTCCTGAATCCACCGATTGCCCACAAGGAGACATCCATGGTCCAGACTGCCAAGCGCGTCGGCGAGAAGCGCACCCGCGAATCGTTCGGCCGCTACTACGAAGACTTCAACGTCGGCGACATCTACGAGCACCGCCCCGGCCGAACGATCAGCGAGACCGACAACACCTGGTTCACGCTGCTGACGATGAACACCCATCCGCTGCACTTCGACGCCGAATACGCCAAGGCGAGCGAGTTCGGCAAGTGCATCGTCTGCAGTCCGCTGACGGTGGCGCTGATGGTCGGCATGAGCGTCACCGACGTCAGCCAGAAGGCGATCGCCAACCTCGGCTGGACCGACATCAAGCTGACGCATCCGCTGTTCGCCGGCGACACGTTGTACGCGGAATCGGAAGTGATGGACAAGCGCGAGTCGAGCTCGCGCCCCGGCGCCGGCATCGTCACCGTGAAGACGATCGGCCTCAACCAGGACGGCAAGGTGGTCGGCACCTTCAACCGCACGATGCTGATCGCCAAGCGCGGCCACAGCGTCGAGGACAAGGTCAACTACTGAACGCCGGCCTCGCGCCAAGGAGACAAACGAATGGACACGCGCACCAAGGACATCGTCGATGACCAGCAGGAGTTCGTCGACGCGATCGAGACCTGGGTCGAGAAGGAGCTGCGCCCGGTCGCGCGCAAGTACGACCTCGAGGACGAATATCCGCACCCGATCGTCGAGCAGATGAAGGAGCTAGGCCTGTTCGGCGCGACGATCGGCGAGCAATACGGCGGCCTCGGCCTCTCGGCGTGGACCTACGCGCAGATCGTGATCAAGGTCGCCTCGGTCTGGATGGCGCCTTCGGGGATCTTCAACTCGCACCTCATCGCCGCTTCGGCGATCGAGAGGAACGGCACCGAGGCGCAGAAGAAGAAATACTTGCCGAAGATGGCGACCGGCGAGCTGCGCGGCAGCCTCGGTCTCACCGAGCCGAACGCGGGCTCCGACCTGCAGGCGATCCGCACCGTGGCCAGGCTCGATGGCGACCACTACGTCGTCAACGGCTCGAAGACCTGGATCACGAACAGCCTGCACGGCCACATGACGCTGCTGCTGGTGAAAACCGACCCGGACGCGAAGCCGCGCCACAAAGGCATGAGCATGCTTATCGCCGAGAAGGGGCCGGGCTTCAACGTCGACGGCAAGCTGAAGAAGATGGGCTACCGCGCCATCGACACCTGCCAGCTGAGCTTCGACGACTACCGCGTGCCGAAGGAGAACCTGCTCGGTGGCGTCGAGGGCAAGGGGTTCGTGCAGACCGCGGGCGGCCTCGAGCTCGGCCGAATCAACGTCGCCTCGCGCGGCGCCGGCATCGCCGAAGGCTCGCTCAAGATGGCCTTGCGCTACGCCCAGGAGCGCAGCGCCTTCGGCAAGCCGATCTGGGAGCACCAGGCAATCCAGCTCAAGCTCGCCGACATGGTGACGCAGGTCGAGGGCGCCAAGCGGCTGATCGAGAACGCCGCGCGCATGTTCGACCGCGGCGAGCGCTGCGACCTCGAGGCGGCGATGGCCAAGCTCGCCGGCTCCGAGGCCGGCGTGCATTGCTCGCAGGAAGCGATGCGCATCTTCGGCGGCTACAGCCTCTCGGTCGAATACGAGATCGAGCGCTACTACCGCGACTCGATGCTGATGGTGATCGGCGAAGGCACCAACGAGATCCTGCGCCAGGTGATCGCCAAGCAGCTGGTGAACCGCTACAAGATCTGATCCGCTCCGGGCAGCGTCGCTTACCCGCGCGAAGAAAGGCCGTCGATGAAGCTCGAAGGCGTCAAGGTCCTCGACCTCTCGCAGTACCTGCCCGGCCCGCACCTGACGATGATGATGGCCGACCACGGCGCAACCGTGGTCCGCGTCGAGCCGGCATCGGGCGAGCCGACGCGCGCGATCGGCAAGTACCAGGGCGACACGACGGTCTGGTTCCGCAACACGCACCGCAGCAAGCAGAGCGTGGTGCTCGACCTGAAGCACCCGGAAGGCGTCGCCGCGTTCCTGCGCCTGGCCGCCGATGCCGACGTCGTCGTCGAGGCGTTTCGCCCCGGCGTCGTCGACCGGCTCGGCATCGGGCCGGAGGCGGTGCGGGCGATCAACCCGCGCGTCGTCTACTGTTCGATCTCGGCGTTCGGCCAGAGCGGGCCGATGGCAAACCGCGTCGCCCACGACCTCAGCATCGAGGCCGAGGCGGGCGTCGTCAGCCTCAACCGAGGCGCCGCCGGCGAGCTCACGCTGCCGTGCGTCCCCGCTGCCGACATGGCCGGCTCGCTGATGGCGCTGACCGGCATCCTGATGGCGCTGCTCAGGCGCGAGCAGACCGGCCGCGGCGACACGATCGACATCTCGATGCAGGACAGCCTGGTCTCGTGGATGGTCAACATCGTGAGCCCCGTGTTCGCCGAAGAACGCGAGCTCGACCCGACCAGTGAGCGCTCGCTCGGCGGCAACGCGCTCTACAACGTGTACCGCTGCGCCGACGGCCGTTCACTCACGCTCGGCGGCAGCGAGCTCAAGTTCGCCGCCAACCTGCTCGGCGCTCTCGGCCGGCCCGACCTGATCGAGCTCTGCAAGCTGCCACCGGGGCGCGGCCAGGATCCGGTGCGCGAATTCCTCGCCGCGACCTTCGCGATGCGCGACCTCGCGCACTGGGAAGACTTCCTCGGCGGCCTCGACGTCTGCTGGGCACCTGTCAAGGGCGTGCACGAGGCGTTGCAGAGCGAGCATCTCGCCGCACGCGGCATGCGGCTCGACTTCGCCGACGGCCAAACGCACCTCGGCATCCCGATCAAGTTCGCCGAGGAGCCGGGCACGGTGCGGCCCGGGGCGCCGGTGCTCGGCGAGCACACGGCGAGTGTCCTCGCCGCGGCTGGCTACGACGGCGCGGCGATCGAACGGCTGAAGAAGATCGGCGCCGCCGGCTGAGCGCCTGTATCGGCATCGGCAGCGCCGCCTGGATGCCGGCTATTGGATCGTCTTCGCTTCGCGCAGGGCGTCGATCGTCGCCGCGTCGTAGCCGAGCAGCTTGCCGAGCACCGCGCCGGTGTCGCGGCCGAGCGGCGGCGGGGCCCGAAACGTCGGTGTCGGGACGTCCGAGAACTTCATCGGCACGCCTGGCATCGGCACGGTCGAGCCGCCCGGCAGCGGCACGTCGACGACCATGTCGCGGGCGACGATCTGCGGGTCCGAGAGCGCCTGCGCGAAGTCGTTGACCGGGCCGCACGGGATGCGCGCGGCACGCAGCTTGTCGAGCCAGTACGCCGAGGTGTTCGTGCCGAGCTCGTCGTTGATGATCGCGTCGATCCTGTCGCGGTCGGCGTAGCGCGCCGGTTGCTCGCGGTACTCTGGCTTCAGCAGCTCCGGCCGCGGGACGACCTTCAGGAAACGCTCGTAGAACGCGTCGCCGATGCAGGCGATGATGATGTGGCCGTCGCTCGTCGCGAAGGTGTTGTACGGCACGTGAACGAAATGCGAGTTGCCGATCCGGCCCGGGATGTGGCCCGACATCAGGTGCATCGTCGCCATGTAGGTGAGCAGCGAAATCTGGGCGTCGAGCATCGAGACGTCGACGTGGCGGCCGACGCCGGTCGTATGGCGCGCCTGCAGCGCGGCGAGCACGCCCATCGCGCCGAAGATGCCGCCGCCGAGGTCACCGATCGGAATGCCACCCCGCACCGGCATGTCGTCGGGCCGGCCGGTGATGCTCATGCCGCCGCCCATGCCTTGCACGACCTGGTCGAACGCCGGCCGCTGGGTGTCGGGGCCGGTCTCGCCGAAGCCGGTCACCGAGCAGGTGATGATCCGCGGGTTGATCGCGGCGAGGGTCGCGTGGTCGATCTTCAGGCGCTCGGTGACGCCGGCGCCGAAGTTGTCGAAGACGACATCGGCGTGGCGAACGAGGTCGTAGAAGACGGCGCGGCCGGCCTCCTGCTTGAGGTCGATGCAGACGCTCTCCTTGCTGCGGTTGAGCGTCATGAAGTAGGCGCCCATGCCGTCGCGCGAGTAGTCAGGGTGGCCGGCGAGGAGCTCGCGCGTTCCTTCGCCCTTGCCGGGCGGCTCGACCTTGATCGTGCGCGCGCCGAGATCGGTGAGCGTCATCGTGCCGTACGGGCCTGACAGCATGTGCGTCAGGTCGAGGACGGTGATGCCTTCGAGCGGCTGCATGTCGTCGCCCTCCCGTCGATGCCGACGCTCAGGGCTTGGCGGCCCCGGTCTCCTTGTAGATCGCCTGCAGCAGCGGCTTGGGGATGCGGTCGCCCATCTGCTCGTGGGTCTTGCGCAGGACCTTCTTCCATTCCTCGCGCTCTGCCGGCGCCAGCGCGATGACGGTCGTCTTGCCGGTCTTCCGGATGCCCTCGAGCGCCGCCTCGTTCGCCTTCTGCGAGACCGCGTTGGCATAGGTGGTGGTCTTGACCATCGCGTCTTCCATGATCTGGCGGATGTCCGGCGGCAGGCCGTCCCAGAACTTCTTGTTGGCGACGACCATGTAGCCGACGTAGCCGTGGCTCGACAACGTCAGGTATTTCTGCACCTCGTAGAGCTTGAAATCGTAGAAGGTCGACTCGGTGTTCTCGTTGCCGTCGACGAGGCCGGTCTGCATCGCCTGGTACATCTCGCTCGCCGCCAGCACCTGCGGGATCGCGCCGAGTGCGCGCATCTGCGCG
>DASXIP010000741.1:0-6972 GCA_036497875.1 Caldimonas sp. | reverse complement strand
GACCGAGATCGTCGGCTTCGACAAGCTGGCCAGGCAGTTCGAAGAGCGCGATGCCGTTCTTCTCGGCGGCTCGACCGACAACGAGTTCTCCAAGCTCGGCTGGCGGCGTGACCACAAGGATCTCTCCAAGCTCGGCCACTGGAGCTTCGGCGACTCCAAGGGTTCGCTGGTCGATCAGCTCGGCGTGCGCGACCGGAACGAGGGCGTTGCCTTGCGCGCCACCTTCATCGTCGATCCCGACAACACGATCCAGCACGTCAGCGTCAACAACCTCAACGTCGGCCGCAATCCCGAGGAAGTGCTGCGCATCCTCGACGGCCTGCAGACCGACGAGCTCTGCCCGTGCAACCGCGCGGTCGGTGGCCAGACGCTCTGAGACGGGAACCCGCGACCAGCCCGCGCCGGCGGGCTCTTCTCGACTTCCCCGGAGAACGACATGGAGTTTCTCGCTGCGATCAAGGAGCGGATCCCCGACTATGCGAAGGACATCCGCCTCAACCTCGACGGCGCGATTGCGCGCTCGAGCCTCACTCCCGAAGACGCGCTCGGCGTCGCGCTGGCGGCCGCGTTCGCGGCCAAGAGCCGGGCGCTGGTCGAGGCGTTTCGCGCCGCCGCACCGGTTGCCGAGGCGAACGCCGCCCTGACCGCCGCCGCGCTGATGGCCATGAACAACGCCTGGTATCCCTTCGTCGAGATGGCCGGAGACGAAGAGCTGAAGACACAGCGCGCCGAGCTGCGCATGAACGCCTACGCGACCTCGGGCGGGGTCGAGAAGAAGAAATTCGAGGCCTATGCGCTCGCCGCTTCGATCGTCGGCAAATGCCACTTCTGTGTCTCGTCGCACACCGCGCTGCTCCGGCGCGAAGGGCTGACGACGCAGCAGCTGCGCGACATCGGCCGGATCGCGGCGGTCGTCAACGCAACGGCGCAGGTGCTCGCCGTCGAGCAGGGCGGCTGACGCCCTAGTCGGCGACGACGACCGGCGCGCTGCGCCGCTGCCAGCTGTCGAGGCTGTACAGCGCGAGCGCGACCCAGATCAGACCGAAGCCGATCAGCCGCGTGCCGCTGAACGGCTCGCGGAAGAGCCAGACGCCGAGCAGGAATTGGATCGTCGGGCTCACGTACTGCAGCAGGCCGAGCGTCGTCATCGAGAGCCTGCGTGCCGCGACGGCGAAGAGGAGAAGCGGCACCGTCGTCGCGGGACCGAGGCCGACGAGCCACAGGTTGGTCGGCAGGTCGGGGCCGGGAAAGCTCGTCGCGCTACCGCCCCACCAAGTCGCCATGCCGGCCGCCGCGGCCGGCGCCAGGATCATCGTCTCGAGCGTCAGCCCCTCGAGCGCGCCGAGCGACGCAACCTTGCGTAGCAGGCCGTAGGCGCCGAAGGTGAGGGCGAGGACGAGGCCGATCCATGGCAGCCGTCCGGCGCTCGCCGTCAGCCAGGCGACGCCGCCGGCGGCGATCGAGAGCGCGACCCATTGTGCGCGTCGCGGCCGCTCGCCGAGCAGGAAGAATCCGAGCGCGACGTTGACCAGCGGGGTCATGAAGTAGCCCAGGCTGGCGTCGACGACGTGGCCGTTCGAGACCGCCCAGATGTAGGTCATCCAGTTCGCCGACAGCAGGAGCGCGCTGGCGACGAAGCTCGCCATGACGCGGCGCGAACCGAACGCCGGCCGCAGCCACGACCAGCGCGACTGCCAGGTCAGCACGCCGGCGACGAGAAGCAGCGACCAGACGATCCGGTTCGCGAGCACCTCCGGCGGCGAGACGTTGGGCTGCAGACGGAAGTAGAGCGGGAAGAAGCCCCACCACGTGAACGCGAGCGCGCCCGCCCAGGCGCCGACGTTGGCGCGCGAGCGTCCGCTCGAGGGGGCCGGCGCCAGGGCGCTCACGGCGGTGCGCGGCGCGGCTGGCCGGCCGCGCCAGCGCTCGCGACGACGATCAGGAGGTCCTGAGCAGATGCTTGCCGTACTGCTCGCGCAGCCGGTTCTTCAGCATCTTGCCGGTCGCGCCGAGCGGGATCGCATCGACGAAGACGACGTCGTCGGGCGTCCACCACTTGGCAATCCTGCCTTCGTAGAACGCGATCAGCTCTTCCTTCGTCAGCGTCGTGTTCGGCTTCCTGACGACGATGAGCAGCGGCCGCTCGTCCCATTTCTCGTGCTGTGCGGCGATGCACGCCGCCATCGCCACGCAGGGGTGCGCCATCGCGATGTTCTCGAGATCGATCGAGCCGATCCACTCGCCGCCCGACTTGATGACGTCCTTCGAGCGGTCGGTGATCTGCATGAAGCCCGCGGGATCGATCGTCGCGACGTCGCCGGTCGGAAACCAGCCTCGGCCCTCGGCATCCTTGACCAGAGGGTTGCCGCCCTCGCCCTTGAAGTACTCCGAGACGACCCAGGGGCCGCGCACCATGAGCTCGCCCGAATGCTCGCCGTCCCACGCCATCTCGCGGCCGTCGCCGTCGACGATCTTCATGTCGACGCCGTAAACCGCGCGTCCCTGCTTGGATTGGATCGCGAACCGCTCGCCCGCCGGCAGGTCGACCTGGGCTCCCTTCAGCGTCGCGACGGTGCCGACCGGGCTCATCTCGGTCATGCCCCAGGCGTGCAGCACCTGCACGTCGTAGCGCTCCTGGAAAGTCGTCATCATCGCCGGCGGGCACGCCGAGCCGCCGATGACGGTGCGCCGCATGGTCGAGAACTCGAGGCCGTTCGACTCGACGTAGGCAAGCAGCCCCTGCCAGACCGTCGGCACGCCAGCCGACATGGTGACGCGCTCGCTCTCGAACAGCTCGTAGAGCGACTTGCCGTCGAGGCCGGGGCCGGGGAAGACGAGCTTGGATCCCATCATGCAGGCGGCGTACGGCAGGCCCCAGGCGTTGACGTGGAACATCGGCACGACCGGCAGGATCACATCCTTGGCCGAGCAGGAGAGCGCGTCGGGAAGGGCGATCGCGAAGGTGTGCAGGACGGTCGAGCGGTGGCTGTAGAGGACGCCCTTCGGGTTGCCCGTGGTCCCTGACGTGTAGCAGAGCGAAGACGCCTGCGCTTCGTCGAAAGTCGGCCATTCGAACTCGTCGCTCTCGGCCGGCACGAGCTCCTCGTAGCAGAGCAGCCCCGGGATCTTGCTGGCGGTCGGCATGTGGGCGCGATCGGTCATGGCGACGAAGGTCTTGATCGTCTTCACGCGCGCCGCGATCGCCTCCACCAGCGGCAGGAAGGTGAGGTCGAAGAACAGGACGCGATCCTCGGCGTGATCGGCGATGTAGACGACCTGGTCCGGGTGCAGGCGCGGGTTGAGCGTGTGCAGGACGGCGCCGGATCCCGAGACGGCGTAGTAGAGCTCGAGGTGGCGGTAGCCGTTCCAGGCCAGCGTCGCGACACGGTCGCCGCTCTTCACCCTCAGGGCCGCGAGCGCGTTGGCCATCCGCCGCGCGCGCGCCGCCAGCTCGCGAAACGTCGTGCGGTGGATATCGCCCTCGACGCGGCGCGACACCACCTGCTGCTCGCCGTGGTGGCGCTCGGCGTGCACCAGGAGCGAAGAGATCAGCAGCGGCAGCTGCATCATCGAACCTTGCATGTCGTCTCCATTGGGATGTCGGATCGACGGATCGCGCCGCGCGGCGCGAAACGCCCGAGACGGCATTCTGGCTCCGGTCGACGTCCATGCGGAGAATGTGCTTGCCGCAGGTCAATCGAGGGCGAGCTCCCAGGTCTCGCCGACGAGCCGGTGGCCGAAGCTCTCGTGCGGCTCGCTGGCGACGAGCCGGTAGCCGGCCTTCGCGTAGATCGCACGCGCGGCGACGAGAACGCTGTTGGTCCAGAGGACGATCCTTCGGTAGCCGTGCCGGCGCGCGAAGCGCTCGCACTCGTCGACGAGGCGGCCGCCGATGCCGAGGCCGCGCGCCGTCGGCTCGACCAGCAGCAGGCGCAGCTGCGCGGTGCCGGCGACGGGCTCGCCGCTCGCCTCGTCGCGCGCCTGGACGAGGAAGACGCAGCCGACGTTGGCGCCGTCGCGCTCGGCGATCCAGCAAGCCTCGCGTGCCGGATCGAGCTTGTCGATGAAGTCGGCGGCGATCCGGGCGACGAGCGACTCGAAGCGCAGATCCCAGCCGTACTCGTCGGCGTAGACGCGGCCGTGGCGCTCGACGACCCAGCCGATGTCACCGGCGTGCGGCGGCCGCAGCAGCCACGGCGCGGTGCCGCGGCGCTCGCCGAGCAGCGTCTCGATCTCGGCCATCGCCCGCAGAAGGCGGCGCTGCTCGCCGTCGGCGAGGCCGGCGAGCAGACGCTCGACGTCGGCGGCGCTTTGGCGGTCGAGCGGAGCGAAGGCACGCCGGCCGGCCGGCGCGAGGGTGAGATGGAGGTGGCGCGCATCGGCGGGCGCGCGTTCGCCACGGATCAGCTTGTGCTCCTTGAAGCGGCGCAGCAGCCGGCTGAGGTAGCCGTGGTCGAGATCGAGCTCGCGCGCAAGCTCTGCGGCCGTGGTCTGCTCGCGATGCGCAAGCTCCCAGAGCACGCGCGACTCGGTAAGGTTGAAGCGGGTGGCGGCGAGGTTCTCGTGGAGGACGCCAATCGTGCGCGTGTAGAAGCGGTTGAAGCGGCGCATCGCGTCGATCCGCGAGAGCGCCAGCGAGGGGGCGGTGGTCATGGCGCCATTCTGGCCACGATGATTGCCTTAAGCAACTGATCACGTGCCCTTGCCAATGATCGAAACGAGGATTCGACAGCCGGGCTTGCAGGACATACTGTATGAACGTACAGTCTTTCCATGAATGCTGCCTCTGCGCCAGCCGCCGCGCCCCCGCTTTGGCCTGGCAGCCGACTGCCGCTCGGCGTTGGCAGCGCGAAGTCTCGGCCATGCCCGGACGCGGCCATCCTCCGGCGCGCCCCGGAGACCCTGCATCCTGCCCTCTGGCTCGGCCACCAACTCGGCCAGAGCGGCACCCGGACGATCGCCAGCGGTTTTCCCGCGCTCGACGCCGAGCTGCCCGGAGGCGGTTGGCCACGGGGGGTGCTGAGCGAGCTGCTGTTGCCGCATCCGGGGGTCGGCGAGATCCGTCTGCTCGCGCCCGCGCTCGCCTCCGCGCAACGCGCGGGCCGGCTGGTGATGCTCTTCGATCCCCCGGCGGCCTTGTCGGCGGCGGCGCTTGCTGCGCTCCGCCTTGCCGTCGCGGATCTGCTCGTCGTCCAGACACGCACTCGTGTCCTGCCGGGCAGCGACAGCCTGTGGGCGCTCGAGCAGGCGCTGAAGAGCGGGCATGTCGGCGCGATCGTCGCCTGGCTGCCGCCGCGCCTGCGCGTCGAGCGGCTGCGTCGCCTCCAGCTGGCAGCGCACAACCACGATGGTGCCGCCTTCGTGATCCGCGAAGCGGCCGCCGCGGCGCGGCCGACCGCGTCGCCGCTGCGCCTGGCCATCCAGGCTGGCGGCGCAGATCGCCTGCAACTGCGAATCCTGAAGCGTCGCGGGCCGCCGCTCGAAGCGCCGGTGCTGCTCGAGCTGCCGAGTGCGCTCTCGGGCGCGGCGCGCCGGCGCGCGGCGAGCGGGCGCCAGCGGGTCCTGCATGCCGTGACGTTTGTCGACGTCGCTTGAGCCCGCTCGTTTCGCCGCGCCGATCGAGTCCGGCTCGCTTGCCATCGGGATCGCTCCGCCGTGCTCTGGGTTGCACTGCATCTGCCGATGCTCTCGCTCGAATCGTTCGCGGCGACGCTCGTCGACGAAGACGCGCGGAGCGCAGGCGGCGCTATCGCGCTGGTCGACGAGCATTGCATCTCGGCCGTCAATGCGGTGGCGCTGGCGCAAGGCGTCAAGCCAAGGCTGAAGCGTTCCACCGCGCTCGCCCTGGCGCCGCGAATCGTCCTCGGCCAGGCCGATCCGGTGCGCGACGCCGAGGCGATGCTGCCGGTTGCGCACGCCGCACACGCCTTCACGCCGCAGGTCTCGCTGCAGCCGCCAACCGAGCCCGGCAGGGCTGCCGACACCGTGCTGCTCGAAGTGCAGGCGAGCCTGCGCTACTTCGGCGGCATCGATCGTCTGCTGCAGTGCCTGCTCGCGAGCGTCGAGCCGCTTGGCCATGCGCTGCGCGTCGCCATGGCGGTCACCGCGCAAGGTGCCGCGGTTCTGGCGCGTGTCGATCCGCCGCCGCTCTGCCCGACGCTCGAGGCGACGCGGCAGGCGATGTCCCGTGCCCCGGTCTGGCTGCTCGGCCCGGGGCGTGCGCATTGGGAGGCGTTGCAGGGCATGGGACTGCGCCAGGTCGGCGACCTGCTCGGCCTGCCGCGCGCAGGGCTGGCGCGCCGCTTCGGCGAGACGCTGCTCGCCGAGCTCGATGCCGCCTTCGGCCGCCGCGCCGACCCGCGCGAGCCGATCGTTCCGGCGCGGATGTTCGAGAGCAGGCTCGAGCTCTTCGCCCGCGCCGACAGCAGCGAGCAGGTGCTGCACGGCGCTTCGATCCTGCTCGCGCGGCTGGTCGCATGGCTCGCCGCGCAGCACGCGTTCGTGCGTCGCTTTCGCCTCCTCATGCACCACGAGACGCGCTGGCAGCAAGGCGATCGCACGCCGCAGGCGACGGCGCTCGAGATCGCCCTCACCGAGCCGTCGCGCGACAGCGCCCATCTGCTCGTGCTGCTGCGCGAGCGTCTCGCGCAGTTGCAGCTGCCGACACCGACCCTCGAGCTCGCGCTGCAGGCCGAGGACATCGTCAAGCGCGCGCCACCCAACAGCGAGCTGTTCCCGACCCGGCAGAGCGAAGATGCCGGGCTGACGCGCCTGATCGAACGCCTGCAGGCGCGTCTCGGGGTCGAGCAGGTGCAGCGCCTCGCCGCAGTCGAGGACCATCGCCCGGAACGCGCGAGCCGGCTCGGCGCCGGCAGCGCACCCCTGCGCCCGGCGCGCTCGTCGCGCGGCGCGGGGTGCATCGCGCAGCCTCTCGCGGACGAAGAGGCGATGGCCGCGAGTCCCTGCGCGCGG
>DASXIP010000740.1:0-2129 GCA_036497875.1 Caldimonas sp. | reverse complement strand
GCTCTTGCTGACGTTGTCGAACTCGATCACCTCGTGGCCGAGGCGGTCGGCGACCGGGATGAAGATCTCGTTGGTCTCGTTGCGCTTCTGGTACTCGATGTCCGAGAGCTCCTCGAAGCGGGCCAGGCGCGCCTTGCTCTTTGCCTGCCGCCCCTTGGTGTTCTGGCGCACCCACTCGAGCTCCTTCTTCATCGCCTTGGTACGAGCGTCCTCGGTCTTCTGCTCCTGCTCGAGGCGCTGCTCCTTCTGCTCGAGCCAGGTCGAGTAGTTGCCCTTGTAGGGAATGCCCATGCCGCGGTCGAGCTCGAGAATCCACTCGGCGGCGTTGTCGAGGAAGTAGCGGTCGTGCGTGATCGCGACGACAGTGCCGGGGAAGCGCTGCAGGTACTGCTCGAGCCAGTCGACCGATTCGGCGTCGAGGTGGTTGGTCGGCTCGTCGAGAAGCAGCATGTCGGGCCTGGACAGCAGCATGCGGCAGAGCGCGACGCGCCGCTTCTCGCCGCCGGAGAGCTTGCCGACGACGGCGTCCCACGGCGCGAGGCGCAGCGCATCGGCGGCGATCTCGAGTTGCAAATCGGTGTTCTCGCTGCCGGCGGCGGCGATCTGCGCCTCGAGCTCGGCCTGCTCGGCGGCGAGGGCGTCGAAGTCGGCATCAGGCTCGGCGTATGCGGCGTAGACCTCGTCGAGCCGCTTCTTCGCGGCGAGCGCGCCGCCGATCCCTTCCTCGACCGCCTGGCGCACCGTCTGGTCGGGGTCGAGCACCGGCTCCTGCGGCAGGAAGCCGATCTTCAGCCCTGGCATTGGCGTCGCCTCGCCCTCGATGTCGTGGTCGAGGCCGGCCATGATCCGGAGCAGGGTCGATTTGCCCGAGCCGTTCAGGCCGAGCACGCCGATCTTGGCGCCTGGAAAGAACGAGAGCGAGATGTTCTTGAGGATCTGGCGCTTGGGCGGAACGATCTTGCCCACGCGGTTCATCGTGAAGACGTACTGAGCCATGCGAATGTCGTGGGCGCGAGCGCCCGGAAGAGAGGAAGGTCGGGGATGCGCCGCGCGAGGCTCGCGCGGGCCGGTCCGCCATTGTCGCCTGCGGCGCGCCGCGCCGGCCGGATCAGGCCGGAAAGCCCGCCAGCTCGAGGCTATGGCGGTGGTGCTCGCGGTGCACCGGGTCCTTGTAGTGCAACGCCGCGAGGTACTCGGCGATCGTGAACGACGGTGCGATCGCGAGCGTGGCACGGCGCTGCTCGTCGGCAGTGGCCGCCTCGCCCAGCTCGGCGTGACAACCCGCCATGCACGCCCGGTGCATCGGATCGGGTGCGGAGATGCACTTCAGCGCGTCGATCGCCTCCTGGTAGCGGCGGGCCGCGAAACAGGCCCGCGCAAGATGACTCCAGAAGCGCTCGGGGTGATAGGGATTGAGGCGCATCGCCTTCTTGATCCACTCGATGCCTTCTTCGGGCTGGCCGAGCCAGGTCAGCACCTCGCCCTGCTGGACGACGACCAGGTCGTCGTTCGGGTTCAGGCTGAGCGCACGCCGCTGGTGATAGACGGCCTTGTCGAAGTTCTCCTGAATGACGTTGATCGCGGCCAGGATGCGGTGCACGTCGGAGTCGTTGTCGTCGAGCGCAAGCGCGGCCTGCAGCGACTCCATGATCCGGACCTGCGTTTCCGGTCGGCTCTCGCACCAGTTGTAGACCCAGCTCTGGCCGAGCACGCAGGCCTTCCACGCGTGCGCATGACCGTAGCTCGGGTCGAGCTGAATCGCCCGGTCGAGCAGCTGCTGCGCCTTCGCGTTGTCCTCGCGATTGCTGCGGTGGTGCAGCACCTTGCCGGTGAGGACGCATTCGTAGGCCGCCATGTTGTCGGTCGTCGTGCGCGACGCGCGGTCGCGCGCAGCTGCTTCGACGCGGCCCGGCAGCGTCGCAACGATCGCGCTCGTGACCTCGTCCTGGATCGCGAAGATGTCCTCGAGCTCGCGGTCGTAGCGCTCGGCCCAGAGATGGCGGTCGGTCGTCGCGTCGATCAGCTGGACGGTGATCCGGACCCGCTGCCCGACCTTGCGCACACTGCCTTCGACGACGTACTGCACGCCGAGCTCGCGCGCGAACTTCTGCACCTCGACCGCCTTGCCC
>DASXIP010000739.1:0-1751 GCA_036497875.1 Caldimonas sp. | reverse complement strand
CGCTTCGGCATGCCCGAGGTGACGCTCGGCCTCATCCCGGGCGCGACCGGGATCACGAAGACCGTGCGCGCGCTCGGCCTGATGGCGGCGCAGCCGTACCTGCTCGAAGGCAGGCTGTTCGGCCCGCGCGAAGCGCTCGAGATCGGCTGGGTCGACGGCGTCGCCGCGAGCGCCGACGAGCTGCGGGCGCAAGCGGTCGCGTGGATCACAGGCCATCCGGACGCGGTCCAGCCGTGGGACCGCAAGGACTACCGCATGCCCGGCGGCACGCCGTCGAGCCCGAAGATCGCCGCCGCGCTCGCGGTCGCGCCCGCCATGCTGGCGCAGAAGACGCGCGGCCTCTATCCGGCGACGCAGGCGATCCTCGAGGCGATGGTCGAAGGCGCGCTGGTCGACTTCGACAGCGCGGTGCGGATCGAGGCGAGGAAGTTCGCCAAGGTCATGGTCGGCCAGACCGCGAAGAACATGATCCAGGCGTTCTTCTTCGACGTCCAGGCGATCCGCTCCGGCAAGGCACGGCCGCGGGGCGTTGCGACCTGGCGGCCGGCGAAGGTCGGCATCCTCGGCGCCGGAATGATGGGCGCGGGCATCGCGCACGCGAACGCGGCGCGCGGGATTCCTTGTGTCCTGAAGGACGTCTCGACCGAGAAGGCCGCGGCCGGCCTGGCGGCGATCCGCAAGGTGACGTCGGCACAGGTCGCGCGCGGCGGCCTCGATGCGGCGCGCGAGGCCAAGCTGCTCGCGCTCGTCGCGCCGACCGCGGACGCGCGCGCGCTCGACGGCTGCGATCTCATCATCGAGGCCGTGTTCGAGAACCGGGCGCTCAAGGCCCAGGTGACGCGCCAAGCCGAGCCGATGCTCGCACCCGACGGCGTTTTCGCGAGCAACACGTCGACGCTGCCGATCACCGGCCTCGCGACGGCGAGCGCGCGGCCCGAGCGCTTCGTCGGCCTGCATTTCTTCTCGCCGGTCCACAAGATGAGGCTGGTCGAGATCATCCGCGGCAAGGCGACGAGCGACGAGACGATCGCGCGCGCCTACGACTACGTCCTCGCGATCGGCAAGACGCCGATCGTCGTCAACGACTCGCGCGGGTTCTTCACCAGCCGCGTCTTCGGCACCTTCGTGATGGAAGGCGCGGCCATGCTTTCCGAAGGGATCGCCGCGCCGCTGATCGAGCACGCTGCGCTTGCAGCCGGGATGCCGGTCGGGCCGCTCGCGGTGCTCGACTAGACCTCGCTCGCGCTCTCCGTCCACGTTCTCGAGCAGACGCGCGCCGACGCGAAAGCCGAACGACGCGAGCACGTGGCGACGTCGGGCGAGTTGCTGGTCGAGCGGATGGTCAAGGAGCTCGGCCGGCCGGGCCGCGCCGGCGGCGGCGGCTTCTACGACTACCCGGCTGGCGAGCCGAAGCGTCTCTGGCCCGGGCTTGCCGCCCACTTCGCAAAGGACGGCGTCGACGCCGAGGTCGACCAGCTCAGGCAGCGGCTCCTCTACCGCCAGTCGATCGAGACCGCGCGTTGCCTTGCCGAGCGCGTACTGACGAGCGTCGCCGAAGCGAACATCGGCTCGATCTTCGGCATCGGCTTTCCGGCCTGGACGGGCGGCGCGATCCAGTTCATCGCCGCCGAAGGCAAGGAGCGCTTCCTCGCCAACGCCGCCGCGCTTGCCGCCCGCCACGGCGAGCGCTTCGCGATCACCCGCGAGACGCTCGACTCCGCGCTGAACGTCGCCCAGCGCGCATGAATGGA
>DASXIP010000738.1:0-3113 GCA_036497875.1 Caldimonas sp. | reverse complement strand
GGCGGCAGCCAATGCACCTGCAGCTGGTACGTGATCAGGACGGTGAACGCGAACTTGAACAGGTTGTCGTTGCCGGCGCCGAGGAACTGGGTCCAGAAGAACGGCGCGAAGCGGCGCTGACCGAGCAGCGCGAACTGGTTGTGGTGTTCGTGTGCCGCTCTTTCGGGCAGCCGCTCGACAACGTCGGCGTTGGGAATCAAGTGGTGCTCCCGTCGTGTGATGCGAGTGCGTCGTGAACGCTGCCGGCAATCTAGCGTATCACCTGCGCGGTGCCGCCGAGGCCGTCGCGCTCGAGCCAGCGGAACACCGAGTCGACCGTGACGGATTCGATGCGATCGCTGAAGCGCTTCTCGTTCGGATGGTCGTCAAAGGCGATGTTGGCCTTCGTGACACGAGCGCCGAGGCGCTGGAACGCCGACAGGTGCAGGGCGGTCGGCTCGTGGCCGTGCCGCCGCAGCCACGCCTGGGCACGTTCGCGCGTCGCCACGGCCGGGTCCTCGGCAAGCGCAAGCGTCTCGATCGCCCACTGGTTCGACTGCTGGTAGCGCGTCGACCAGGGGTACGCGACCACACTGTAGGCGGCGTGTCGAGGCGGGCGACAGCGTCGTTGTCGGCGAGCAGTGCGCGCAGATGCGCCTGCGTCCCGGGGGCGAGGACGACGACGGCCGCTTCATACTGCCAGAGGTCATCGAGAAAGAACTCGCCGAGCCCCTGCCGGTAGAGCGAGCCGTGCGCACTGCCGCACTCGTTCAGCTTGTGGACGACGCGCCAGACCGCGGTCTTGCCCTCGCCCTCCTTGTAAGCGAAGCCGAGGTGCGAGTAGCGGATGCCGTACGCGCTCAGATTCTGGCCGGCGCGCGCGATGACGATGACGCTCGCTCCGCTTTCGGTGAGCCGCGCTGCCGTGTGCTCGGCGAGCGTCATTGCCTGCGTCACCGCGAGCGCCGTCGGCGGCCGCTGCTCGCAGCTGCGGCCGGCGTGCGCGGCCGCCGCGGCGCACGCCAGCGCAGCGGCGAACACACGCAAGGCGGTGCGTCTCATCGCGTGATCCTTTCGTTATAGAGCAACGCGCGGCCGATCTCGTTGGGGATGAAGGCGATCACCTGGTCTGCGGCTGCGAACCCACCCGGTGCTGAGCGCCGTCGCAACGACGACCGTCCCGACTGAGACCGACGCTTCGGCGACTCCTTGGCCGACGAGGCGAACGCTGGCGCGCACGCCGTCGCTCGCGCGCTCAAGCACCAAGACCGCGCCGGTGCTCGTCGCCTCGACCGAGACGACGGTGAGGGCCGCGCCGGCGCCCAGCACCGCGACCGGCGCTGCGGCCGACACCGCCATCGGCAGCGCCGACAGCGCGCTCACGTCCGACCGCGTCGATTGCGCGCGGCTCTCGGTCGTCGCGAAGGCGAGCGACGCCGCGATTGCGACGGCGACCTGACGCAGCACTCTCGATTGCATGGATTCCTCCGTGGTGGCAGTGACGGGAGCGGGGCGCATCTTGCGTGGCCGTACGCGGGCGAGCCATCGCTCGCAAGAGCGTGGCGAGCGCCGAGACTCGCGGGCGCGTCCGGCGCTACCGTTGTGGCACGATCGTCGCTCGACTCACTCCCACGCCGTCGCTCCATGGACTCTTCGACGCAAACGGCGAATTCCGTTCGACCGACACTGCGCGCGCTCGCTGCGGCATTTGCGTTCTGCATCGCCCTCTCGAGTTGCGGCGGCGGCGGCGGCAGCGCGGGCAGCGCGCCGGTCATTCCCGACCCGGGTGTCGACGGTCCGGCGTGGTGGCAGTTCGGCCGCGATGCCCAGCATGCCGCCAATGGCGCGATCGCCACCCAGGACCTGAACCGCATCTCCTGGTCGACGCCGGTTGACCTCGTGCCGCCCCGGCAGGCCAGCGGCGATCTGCTCATCCACTACGGCTCTCCCGTGGTCACGTCGCACAACACGGTCGTCGTGCCGGTGAAGACCGGGATCGCCGGCGGCTTTCGCGTCGAGGCGCGATCGGGCGGCAGCGGCGGCCTGATCTGGTCGGCCACCACCGACTACGTGCTGCCGCCGCACAACTGGGTGCCGAGCTACAACCTCGCGCTGACGACCGCCAACCTCATGTTCGTTGCCGGCGCTGGCGGCAAGCTGTTCGTCAAGGACGACGCCGATTCCGCGAACGGCGCGCTGCGCAGCGTCGTCTTCTACGGCGCCGCCGCCTACGCCGGTTCGCCAGCGGCGTTCGACGCCAGCGTCTTCGTCAACACGCCGGTCACCGTCGACGCGCAGGGCAACGCGTTCTTCGGCTTCGTCGTCACCGCCGCGAACCCGGCCGGGCTCGCGAGCGGCATCGCGCGCGTCGATGCGAACGGCGTCGGCACCTGGACCTCGGCCAGCTCCGCCGCCGGCGACAACGCGATCGACAAGGTTCAGACGAACAGCGCGCCGGCGCTGTCGGCCGACGGCACGACGGTCTATGTCACGGTCAACACGCCGCCTACGGTCGGCGTCGTCCAGGCCGGCTATCTGCTCGCGCTCGACAGCACGACCTTCGCGCTGAAGTCGAGGGCGCTGCTCCTCGATCCATCGACGGGCACGGCCGCCCGCGTCAGCGACGATTCGACCGCGTCGCCGACCGTCGGCCCCGACGGCGACGTCTACTTCGGCGTCCTCGAGCGCACCTTCGGGACGCACAACGCGCGCGGCTGGCTGTTGCACTTCACCGCGGCGCTGGCCCCCGGCGGCGCACCCGGTGGCTTCGGCTGGGACACGACGCCGTCGATCATTCCGGCGTCGATGGTGCCGTCGTACGGCGGTGGCTCGACCTATCTGCTGATGACGAAGTACAACAACTATGCCGGCGTCGGCAGCGGCGACGGCTTGAACCGGATCGCGGTGATCGATCCGCGCGCGACCCAGACCGACGCGATCTCGGGCCTGCCGATCATGCACGAGGTGCTGACGATTCTCGGGCCGACCTTCGCGTCGGGCACCAGCGGCCCGGTGTTCGAGTGGTGCATCAATACCGCGGCGGTCGACCCGGCGACGAAGTCGGTGCTCGTCAACAGCGAGGACGGCTATCTCTATCGCTGGGACCTGGTCAACAACCGCTTTAGCCAGCGCAT
>DASXIP010000737.1:0-8521 GCA_036497875.1 Caldimonas sp. | reverse complement strand
GCGGCCCGGCTCGAGGTGCACGAACTCCAGCTTGGCGCCGAAGATCTTGAAGTCGACCGGAAACGACGGCTGGTCCTGCTGCCGCCGAAGCGCTGCTTCGAGGTTGGCGTGGCTGCCGTAGAAGACGACGCGATTACCCGGGATGAAGGCCGGCACGAAGTACGGCAGCCCCATGATGTGGTCCCAATGCAGGTGCGAGACGAAGATGTGAAACGTCTGCGCGACGCCGCCGCGCCGGTTCGTCGCCGCCTGGCCGAACGGCCTGAGGCCGCTGCCCATGTCGCAGACGACGTAGTCGGGGCCCCCGGTCTCGATCTGCACGCACGAGCTGTGGCCGCCGTAGGTGCCAGCGACCGCGAACGGCAGCCCGGTGAGGATGGCGTCGAGATCGGCCTCGCTCGCCAGGGCACGGCCGCGCGCGGCGCGCAGGGCAGTGAGCAGCTTTTGGCGCACGTCGGTTGCGGTCAGCGCCACCGGCAGCGACCCGCGCGTTCCCCAGAAGCGGACGCGCATCACGCCGGCGGCGCAGGGCCCGCGCCACGGTGCTGCGCCAGCGCTGCCGGCGAGCAGCGGGCGAGCGCGTCGTCGAGCGTGGCGGTGACGGTGAGGACGCGGTCGAACCGGCTGATCGCGAAGATCTCGGCGACGACGCCTTGCAGCGCCGCGACCACGAGCTCGGCATGGTGCTCCCGCATCTGTTTGGCGGCGACCATGAGAACGCGCAAGCCGACGCTACTGATGTATTCGACGCCGGAGAAGTCGAGCACAAGCGCACCACGCCGGCCCGCGGCGTCGGCGATCAGCGGCGCGAGTGCTGCCTCGAGCTGCGCAGCGCTTTGATGGTCAACGCGGCCCGCGGGCGCCGCGATGACGACGTCGGCGAGATGGCGCGTTGCGATCTGCAAGGTGCATCGTCCTTTCGGGTTGTCGCACCGACCGGGAGCAGGTCGCGGTCAGTATAGGCCGCGACCCCCGCGCTAAGCCTCTGGGAACGACAGGTGGCAGGCGTCGCGAGCGATTCCGGCGTCCGACGGTCGGAAAAGACGCCATCGCCGCGTCGTCGTGTACCGCAATCGTCGACAAATCAGCGGCGGAGCGAGGTTCGGGCATGTGCTCTGCCGAGACAAGGACACAGGTAATAGCAAACGCTGTCGACGACCATCCAGGACCAGCCATGAACACCAACCGTGCATCACGCCCCGTTCGCACTTGCTTCGAGCTTCGCTACCGCAGCCTCTCGCCGCACCGCTGCGGCTTTGCGTTCCCGTGTGACGAACGCGGCCAGGTGAATCTGGACGAGCTCAGCGACGAAGCCCGCGAGAACTATCTCTACGCCCGCGCGATGGTCGGTCGCGACCTACTGCAGCCGCAGATCCTGATGGCCCACTGAAGGCTGACGCCGGTCGCCGCGGTTCGAGGAAGCCGCCGCCGGTCTGTTCATTGCCCGGGCGAGACCGACTCGGGCCCGCAGGTCGCCGACGGATCGGGCGTCTCGCGGCACCGCTTGTACGCCTCCGCTCGGATCGCACCGTTGGCGAGCCGGTACGGCGCAAAGCACGCCTGGCTGTCGGCGAAGCGCTTGCGCATCGCCGCGCAATCGGCCGGCGGCCGCCGACTGAGCGAGCTTACCGTCTTCGCCGGCTTGGGGCTGTTGCCGCTCGCAGCGCGGGCGGCGTCGGGCACCGGGACCGTCGTCCCGCTGCTCGGCATCACGGTGCCAGAGGTCGCGCGCGGATCCTTCGGCGGATCCGCGGCAAGCGACTGCGGCGACAGCAGCGAGACGGCCGACGCTGCAACGGCGTGGACGATGAAGGCCTTTACGGTCACGGTTCCTGGGTGGCGCGGTTGAACATGGGTATATCGTCGCCGCGTCTGCGCCGGTCGTCGAGGTGGAGCAACAAATGTTTCGCGGAGATTGGCATCGTCGCCAATTGTCGTCACCATCGCGGGCTTCGTGATCACCAGAAAATTTTCTCCTGTCGGATGAAGCCGTTTGACCCCTCCTCGCTTTGGCGCATCAGCGAGTTCCGCAAGGCGCGCATCGAGGGCCGGCTCGACCTCGAGCCCGGCCGAGCGACGCTGCTGCCGACGACGCTGCTGGCGGACCTGCGCCGGCTTCGCAGCGACTCCGGGCACGGAGACGTTCTCGAAGTGATCGCGGCGTGCGTGCGCCACCACGAGGCGGCGCTCCTGTACCTCGAGCAAGGTCAGTTCGTCTGGCCGGTGACGCTGTTCCCGCGCGAAGGCCTCTACCACTCGCCGCGCGACGCCGAGGCGATGGCGGCGAGCTTCGCGCTGTCGCAGCTGCGGCTGGTGAGCGCCGAGCCACCGGGCGTGCGAGCGCCCGGCAGCGGGATGCACGAGCGGGTGGCGAGCCCGGACAAGTACCACCCGCTCACCGGCCTGCTCTGGACCGTCGCCATCCACGGTCCCCGGCCGGGCCTGCTGACCGAGATCCACGGCCGCGCGGCGTACCGCGTCGTCGCCGCGAACAGTCGCGAGCTGCCGCCCATGCGCGGCGCGATCAGCTCGACGGTGCGACGTCTCGAGAGTCAATCGGCGTCGCTGCAGGAGATCGCCCGCTGGCCAGGAATGACGGTCGAGCGCGCCAGCCGCATCCTGAACGGGCTCTACCTCTCGGGCACGCTGCTGGTGTCGCGCGCGCATCCGGCAGCGCGCGGAACGCCGATGAGTTGGCGAAACCTGCTCGGCCGCCGCAAGTGACGGGCGCGGAAGCGCGGTTTGGCGTCCCGGGTCTTGGACCGGAGCTAGCGACGATAACCGCCGCGCCGGATCCGGAGAAAGTCCGGCTATGGAGTGCGCGCGCACCCGCGTACGACCGGCTGTGCCGGCGATGGCCGATCTTCGCCGCGCTGTCCGACCGTCTGATCGACCTGCTCCCGGCCGATCTCGTCGGCACGGTGCTCGATATCGGTGCCGGCTCGGGGCTGACTTCGGAGCGCGTCCTCGCCCGCCATCCGCGCTGCAACGTCATCCTCGTCGATCCGAGCGAGGCGATGCTCGAGATCGCGCGCGTGCATCTCGCCGGCCGGCCGGCGCAGTTCTTCACCACGGGTCTCGACAGCGTCGCCGCGAGCAACGTTCGCGCGGTGGCGGCGATCGCCTCGGCTTCGATGCACTTTCTCGATCTCGACGCCGCCTTCGCGGCCCTGGCGCGCATCGTCGCGCCGCGGGGCTGCGTCGCCTTCAACCTCTGGTACCACCACTGGGAGGACACCGCAGCGCTGGCCGGGATGGCCGGCTGGCAGGACGTCGCCCGGGCCGCCTGCCACGCGCTGCAGCTTCCCCGGATCCCGGATCCTGCGACGCCGGTGCCGCAGCCCAAGACGCGAAGCGAGCTCATGGCGGCGTCGCTGCGGCATGGCTTCGAGGTGCTCGCCGAGCATCGGGATGAAGACCCGACGCCGGTCGCGTTCGGCGTCGACTTCCAGGCGATGAGTGCCGAGTGGCCCGTGAGCTCGCAGAGGGCGGAGGAACGGCGCGTCGTGCTGGACAAGATGCACGAGCTCGCGCAGGGACGGCTCGAGACACTTGTCTCGACGCGCTTCCTCTTTCGAAGGGACGGCTAGCCTGCCGCCCGACTCCTGATCAGCGAGGCGATCCTGTCATGGCGTCGCTCCAAACCCGTCGAGTCCTCCTGATGGCCGACATCGTCGACAGCACGTTGTCGACCGAGCGTCTCGGCGCCCGAGCGGCGGCGGCCTGGGCTGCGCACGACCGGATGGCGCGCGACCTGCTTGTGTTGTGGCGGGGACGCGAGATCGACAAGAGCGATGGCTTCCTGTTGCTGTTCGCGGACGTCGCCGATGCGGTGGGCTACGCCCTCGCCTACCACGCGGCGCTGGCGAAACTCGATCCTCCACTGCAGGCACGCGCTGCCGTGCATCTCGGCTTGTTGACTCTGCGCGAGAACCCGCCACACGACGTGGCGCGGGGAGCCAAGCCGATCGAGCTCGACGGCGCGGCCAAACCGGCTGCGGCCCGCATCATGGCGCTCGCGCAACCCGGCCAGACGCTGTTGTCCGCCGCGGCGCGTTCCGGATGGCCAGACGGCGACGGCTCGAATCTGCGTTCGCATGGCCATTGGCGCTTCAAGGGACTGATCGAGGCAATCGAGCTGTTCGAAGTCGGCGACGACGCATCGCGGCTCGCACCGCCGGCGGACGGCCCGAAGGGCTGGCGGGTCGTCCGCCAAGGCGAGTCGTGGGTGCCGGCGGGCGCGGTCCCCCACAGCTTGCCCGCGGAGCGCGATCGCTTCGTCGGACGCGAGGCGGATCTGCGTGAGCTGTCCGAGCGCATCGACCATGGCGCGCGACTGCTGTCGGTGCTCGGCATCGGCGGCAGCGGCAAGACGCGATTGGCGCTGCACTTCGGCTGGACCTGGCTGGGCGACTTCGCGGGCGGCGTCTGGTTCTGCGATCTTTCGGCGGCGCGAAGCGAAGACGACATCGTCCATTCGCTGGCGCAGGGCCTGCTGCAGCAGCTCGTCGGTGCCGATCCGGCCGGTCAGGTTGGCGACGTCCTGGCCGCGCGTGGCGCTTGCCTCGTCATCGTCGACAACTTCGAGCAGGTCACGCGTCACGCCGAGTCAACGCTCGGCCGCTGGCTGGAACGCGCGCCCGAAGCGACGTTCATCGTCACCACGCGCGAGGTGCTCGGCATCGTCGGCGAGAGCGCGCTGGCCCTGCCGCCGCTGCCGGCGAGCGACGGCGCGACGTTGCTGCGCGAGCGCGCCGCTTCCGCGGGCGCCGTGCGATTCACGTCGGCAGACGAGGCGGCGGTGCCGCGGCTCGTCCTGCTGCTCGAATGTCTACCGCTGGCGATCGAGTTGGCGGCCTCGCGGATGCGTGTGCTGCCGCCCGCGCAGCTGCTGCCTCGCCTGGGCGAACGTTTCAAGGTCTTGCGCAGCAACCGGGGACGACACGACCGCCAGGCGACGCTGCAGGCGACGCTGGACTGGTCGTGGGACCTGCTGGGCGACGCCGAGCGCGCCACGCTCGCCCAGCTGTCGGTCTTCGAAGGCGGCTTCACGGTTCAGGCCGTGGAGGCCGTCGTCGACCTGCCGAGCCGCGATCCACCGATCTGGCCGATCGACGTGTTGCACTCGCTGGTCGACAAGTCCCTGGTACGGAAGGTGAGCGACGTACGCTTCGACCTGTTGCGCAGCGTGCAGGAGTATGCGGCGCAAAAGCTCTCCGCGCCCGCCACGCCGACAAGCGTCCGCGCAGCCACGGAGGCGGCCCACGCAAACTTCTTCCATGGCCTGCTGGCGACGCTTCGGCGCGCGGTCGAGAACGGCGACCACGAAGCGTTGCGACAGATCGGCGCCGAGTTCGAGAACTGCCGCGCCGCCTGGCAGTGGGCCCTCGCCCAGGAGCAGACCGATGCGCTGATGACGAGCGCGCGGACCCTTGTCCATTTCTGGGATCACCTCGGTCGCAACGAAGAAGGCCTGGCCATGCTGCGCGACGCCATCGATTCCCGGTCTGCCGGTGCCGACCCCCGGCTCGGACCCCTGCTGTCGATTGCCGCCCACCTGGAGTACCGGCTCGACCGCTACGCCGATGCCATGGCGACCGCCACGCGCGCGCTGGCTGCATCGCGCAAGACGCGCGACCGCGAGACACGACGGCAGTGCTTCAATGTCCTCGGCGCCTGTTCCCTCGGCCTGCGACGACTTGCCGACGCCCGGCGTTATTTCAAACGGGCGTTGCGCCTGTCGCCCGCCAGCGACGACCCGACCAATGCTGCCGCCATGCTCGACAACCTGGCGCTGGTCGAGAAGGAGATGGGCCGCCACGCCGAATCGCTGCAGATGGCCATGCAATCGTTGGCGCAGCACCGGCTTTTCGGAGACTTCGCCGGCGAGGCGCTATGCCTGAACAACATCGGTGCGCTGCAGATGGATCTCGGCGAGATCGAATCGGCAGCGCTACATCTGAACGCGGGATTCGCCCTGTGCGACGTCCATGACCTGATCAGCACGCGCGGACTCATCCTGGCGAACCTGACCGACCTCGCGTTGCAGACCGGCGACCCCTCCGTGGCCGAGGCGCATGCGCGGCAAGGCCTCGAGGTCGCGCAACTCACCGGCAACCGCCTGCTCGAGTCTTGGCTGAAGCTCCGCTGCTTGCTGATTGCGCTGCGGCGGGGCGATTTGGTCGCAGCGCGCGCCGAGCTGCGGGCGGCGCTGCAAATCGCCGCGGCCATTGCAAGACCGGGACTCCTGCTTGCGGGTGTCTCATGCTTCGCAGACCTGCTGGAGGCGCAAGGCGAGCTCGATTGCGCGTGCTCGGTTCTGCGGTTCGCCTGCGCACACCCGTCGACGAGCGATGAGGAGCGCGACGACATCCGCGAGCGCCTGGCCCAATGGCAGCTTGCGAAGCCTGCAGAGCTGTCCTGGCCCGGGCTTGACCTCGGCGAGTTGGTTCAGCGCATCGTCGCCGAGACCGAGGTGGCCCATTCCCCGTTGACCGCGCTGCTCCGCGGCGAGACGTAGCGATCTCTTTCAAAGGCGCGACTAGCTTGCCGAACGCAAGGTCGATCGTGACCGACGCCAGCGCCAGGCCGCGACCGGCGCGCTAGCTGCGATCGCTGCTGAAGAAGACGTCGAGGCAGGGAAATGCCGCCTCGCCGCGGATGCAATCCCACAAATAAATGGCGAAGCCGGGATCGCCGGTCCACAGCGAATGGTGCATCTGCCCGAAGTGCACGGCGTCGCCTTCGCATTGCTCGATGCCGTGCATCGCGAACGCGCGCGCACGGTCGAGCCAGCGCTCGTTGTTCGTGCGCTGGAAGAGCTTGAGAAACGCATAACCGTTGCCGCCGGTGCCGTGGCACAGATTGGCACCCTTGACGAGTGGCCCCGCGGCCCACGTCGCCTCGCCCGCGGCGAGCAGCAGCGCATCAAGAGCCGGACCGGGAAGCTCGGCGAGGCAAGCGACGAAGCCCGGCGCGCCGTGGCAGAACTGCATCTGCATGCGCGGCGCGGCGCCCGCCGGAGCTTCGAGGAAGACCCGCCAGTTGGCGCGATCGCCCTCCACCGTGGCAGTGCGCTCGATGGTGTTCTCGATGCAGCGTTGCCAATCGCGCCACTCGTCGGCGCCGAGGAGCGAGCGGCCGCGCACGACGCCGGCCGTGGCTCCGGCGAACCCGTGCACGGCGTCGAGATACGTGCCGCGCTCGCCGTGGCGATCCTGCGCCCAGTAGTGGCAGCGATGCTCGTTCGACCAGAGCAGCTGGCTCCACAACGTCCGGGCGGTCAGGCGGAAGAGTTCCGCCCATCGCGGTGCCTGCGTGTGCTGGTGCAGGAACCAGGCGACGAGCAGCGTTCCCGGCGCGCCCCACATCAGCTCGCGCGCGGGATTGTGGAGATTGCCCCGGATCAACGCCTCGATGCGATCGGCGATCGCTTCGCTTGGCTCGAGTGCGTAGCGGAGCAGCCAGAGGGCGATGTCGCCCATGAAGTAGGAGCCGAATTCGGTACCACCGAAGGAGGCCTGCCATTCCTGATGGCGCTGCAGGACGGCCATCACCATGCCGGCGTCGATGCGCGCGCGCGTCGCGCCGAGCGAGTTGAGATGGTGCAGCGCCCACAAGACGCCGCCCGCGCCATGGTAGAGCTCGCCGTGCAGCGCGCGCTGAGGGGCGCCGTCGCGCGGATGCACCGGACGGACGACTCCGTTCGCGAAATGCGCCGCCGATTCCGCGGCGATGCGCTCGATCAGGCGCCGGGCGCGGGAAGCATCCCACGCGAGCGGGATCAGGCTTTCGTGGGCGGCAGGATCGTGCAGCACGGCGCGATTGTCGACGCCGCGGGAGGTCGCTTGGCAACCGGCGTGCCACGGAAGTGCAGGATCGACAGCTTCCGGGACGAGTCGTGAATTGTGTCCAGTCGGCGCGCCCTCGGGTCATCCGCCTTTCCGAAACATCGATCGCTGGTCAAGAATCGCGCGCGACGGCTGCCGGCCATTGCACGGTCGGCGCCATCGAGTCGTGTCCAGGAGCTGCGAATGAAAGTGCGTGACGACCCCAGCATCGACGGCCGCAACGAGGAGATGAATGCGCTGCTCGTGGCGCTGACCGGCCTGCGCAAGGGCGACGCGGGCGTTCGCCTGCCGCTCGACTGGAGCGGCGTGTCGGGCAAGGTTGCCGACGCGTTCAATGCCGTCGTCGAGCAGAACGCCGACATGGCCGAGGAGCTGGCGCGACTGCGCCAGGTCGTCGGCAAGGAGGGCAAGCTCAAGCAGCGCGCTTCGCTGCGCGAGGCGCGCGGCTTCTGGGGCGAGTCGGTCGAGTGCATCAACTCGCTGATCGACGACCTCGTCCACCCCACCAGCGAGGTCGCGCGCGTCATCGGGGCGGTCGCACAGGGCGACCTGTCGAAGAGCATGGCGCTCGAGGTCGAGAGCCGGCCGCTCGAAGGCGAGTTCCTGCGCACCGCGAAGACGATCAACAAGATGGTCGAGCAGCTCGGCAACTTCTCGGCCGAGGTGACGCG